>DASSGE010000117.1:0-5451 GCA_035693605.1 Binatia bacterium | reverse complement strand
AGTCATTCAAGCCAACGTCGAACAGATCGGCATGCCGCAATGGGCTGAAGGCGAGCAAAAGTTAGTCTGCGACTTGCAGACCAAAGTCGGCAAAAAAGCGGTCGGCATGCCGACGCAAATCATGCCGCTGAAAGAATGCGTTCAATCAGTGTCGGCCAATGACTCCGGAGAAGTGTCGTGGGTGGTGCCGACAGGATTGATTACGTTCCCGTCGAATATTCCCGGGGTATCCTATCATCACTGGTCCGCGGGTGTTTCATTGGCGACTTCGATCGCGCATAAAGGCGCAGTAGCCGGCGCCAAAGCGATGGCGGCATCAGCGCTCGATTTGTTTATGGATCCAAAGTTGGTTGTGAAGGCGAAAGAAACTTTCAAAGAAGAGATCGGCGACACCGAATATCGGCCGCTGTTACCGCCGGATCAGAAACCGCCGCTGGAATTGAATCGTGATTTGATGGAGCGCTATCGGCCGCTAATGCGCGAGCATTATCTGAAAGAGAAGCCGGTGTTTAGCTAGAAAACAAAAATATCGATTGCCCGACTTGCGCTGCGGTTGGCACGGGTGAATTGAGAAATCTCGAATGTTGGCGAACGACTTCAGCGCATTATCGCTCGCTCACTTCCGCCACCAGCAACACTGTGGACCTGACGTCAACGGTGCCCTGCTCGATGGGCGTCGGCGCGGCGGCTGCCGCCAGTTCGCCTCTTGCCATCGGGGCTTGACGAAATACCGGTTGGAAAGAGCGCTCACCTTCGGTTATGGAGGCGATTCTCACGACCTTCAGTCCCAGTGAGGCTGCGATGGCTTCGGCTTTGGCCTTCGCCTTCGCGGCAGCTTGTTTAAGGGCGTCGAGCCGAGCGCCTTCTTCGTCTTTGAGTGTAAACGCCAGACGGTTGATATTATTCGCTCCGGCCTGCATGGCCGTGTCGATCATCTTGCCCACTTCATCGAGCTTGGCGGTTTTGATGCGTACAATATTGGTGGCGGTGTAACCGACGATTTCCGGTTTGCCGCCTTGCGGATAACGATATTGCGGGTTGAGCGCATAGCCGCTGGTTTTCACTTCGTCGCCTTTACCCAAGAGTTTTTTCACTTCGGTAAGGACGCGGGCAATACGTTCGGCATTTTCTCGCGAGGCGTCTGGAGCGTTGCGTGCCTGAGTCGTGACACCGATATCGATCTGTGCTTGATCGGGTTCGGCGGCGATCGTGGCTTCGCCGTTGACCGAAATCGACGGCGGCCGCGGCCGATCTGGACGCTGTTGGGAATAAGCCGCGGTGGCTGAAGCGAAAAATGCGACCATTAGCGAAGCTAAAATTTTCATTTGCGATCCTTTCGTGACCTGCGCTAGTTTAGAGGCTACCGGAACCCTATCGTCCCTGCCAGCCATTGTGGAGCGAAGGCCGTAACGTCAGAGATTAGACGAGACAGCGATGAATTCGTTCATTGTCGTATTGCTAGTTTTAGCGTCCGTCGGTTGTGCGACGCAGCAATATAAACCCGTCTGGCGCGTAAAGGACTTCGTCTTGTCGCCGGTCCCGGAAATTGCTTTGGAAAATCTCGCCGGCGAAACCGTTATCACAGTGCCGACCCGCACCATGCACGAGATGCTCCTGGCGCATATCCGTATCAGCCGCACGGCCAACGTGCAGAGCGAACTTTACCTTGCTGAGGGTGATGATCCTAACGCATTCGTCGGTCTGGATGTGACCGGGCGAAATGTCATGGGGATCAATCTCGGGATGGTTAGGTTGGCCGGCGATGACGCTAGCGTATACGCCGCGTTGATCGGCCACGAGTCGGCGCATTTGGCGAAAGATCACGGTGCTTCAAGACGAGTGCGCTCGAACACGATCAAGCTCATCGGGACAATGATTGGCGCTGGCCTCGGAATCGGCGGCGTGCCCGGAGGCAGCTTGATCAGCGACCTCGGCGTGGACGTAGTCATATCCGCGTATACTCGCGACCAAGAGCGCGAGGCCGACGCCTTGGGATTGGAATACATGCTTGCCAATCGATACGATCCGAGCGGGGCGATCCGGCTTTATGAGTTATTGCTCAATGCCAGCAGCGGCTTTCGCATCCCGTTTCTAGCCACCCATCCAAGCAGCGACGAGCGGATCGAAAATCTGCGAGCGTTGATCGAAGCGAAAAAATCGCAAGATGAGCTAAAACCGACCGCGCCATCGACGGAAAACATCTTTGCCAAGGAATAACCCGGCGCACTCCGGCATCCGGAGTGATGCAAGCATCCTGGAATAGAGCGAGTTCTCTCACCGCGTCAGACTGTGTGAAAAACTCAGCCTCTGATCTGTGTGTCGAACGGCATGAGAGATCTTGCATTTTGAGTACATAGAAAGACAAGATTTCTCCGCTTCGCGTCGAATGACAGTTTTCACACAGGCTGGCGTTCGAGCCGACCTCCCTGAGCAGATAGATTGCGGTATGTCGCGTCTCCGATCGAATTGCTTGTGCGGCGCGTTTCCTGTTAAACCAAAGTCGTGGAATCCGCTGCCGAGTTAAACCCCAGCGCCGCCAAGCCTCAATTTTTTTATGGTTGGTACATCGTTGCAGTTGGCTTTCTTGCCAACGTCGCATCGTCGTTTGCGCTCGCCAGCACGATGAGCATTTTTCTCAAGCCTCTCACCGCCGATCTGGGAATCTCCCGCGGGGTGTTTTCCCTGCTGCGATCGGGCGAAGGGATCATTGCCGCCTGTATCTCGCCGCTGATCGGCACTTTGGTCGACCGCTATGGCGGTCGCTGGTTGATGGTGATCGGCACCGGCCTCGTTGCGGTGGGCTACTTCCTCTTGAGTCATATCGATAGCTTTGGGCAATTCGCGGCGATTCGTTTGACGCTTGTGACCCTGGGCGACTCGATGATGGGTTATATGGTGGTGAACGTCATCATTGCCCAATGGTTCGTGCGCCGGCGCGGCCGGGCCTTGGCGATCTCGAGCATGGGCGTAGGCTTCGCTAAAGTCTGCATGCCGGTGGTGGCGGCATCTTTGATACTTTGGCTCGGCTGGCGCCAAACTTGGTTCGCGTTCGGCTTAATGACTTTGGGGCTTCTGGTGTTGCCGGCGCTCTTGATCATCCGGCGCTCGCCGGAGGCGATGGGCTTGATGCCGGATGGCGCGCCGGAGCCGGTGGCCGGGGACGAGGTGAACTCTAAGCGTTCCACGCAGAAGATGGCTGAAACCGGCGCGCAGGATGTGACGTGGACGCGCGCCGAAGCGGCGCGGACGACGGCGTTCTGGCTGCTCGTGATTACTTTCGGAATATCCAGTATCGGCGTGACCGGTCTTAATCTGCATGTTTATTCCTACGTCACCGACTCGGGCCACTCGGCAGTGATCGCGGCGACGGTGATGAGCATCATTGCGTCGATGCAGTTGGCTTCGCCGTTGGCCTGGGGATTTCTCGCGGAACGGATCGGCGCACGATATGCAGCGACCCTGCGTTTTGTCATCCAGGGCGTCGGTTTGGCGTTAGCGATTCTAAGCGCAAATCTAATTTGCCTCTACGCCGGTTTTTTGATCTACGGTATCGGCCTCGGCGGTAATATGGTGCTGCCGGACATGCTCTGGGCCGATTATTTCGGCCGCCGGTCCCTAGGTAAAATACGCGGCGTGGGTTTATTGATCTCGCATTTTCTTGCCGCCATCGGGCCGCCGTTCTTCGGATTTCTCTTCGACATCACCGGCGGCTACGGCCTGTCATTCGCAATCTTCGGCGCGGTGCTGGCGACTTCAGCGGTGCTCAGTCTGATGTTGAAGCCGCCAACGAAGATTGCTCCTAACGAACGAGTCTTCGAGTAATGGAGTGTTGAGTCTTCGAAGCGGATATCACGCCAATACTCCATCACTCCAACCCTCCTTGCTCCATCCCGCGTTTGTCTGTTAGGTAGAGTGACAATTTACTCAGGAGGACGTTTCATGGTTATCGATATTCACAATCACATCGTAGCTGGCGAGCAGTTGCAGACATTTCAGGCGGGCTTGATCAACAGCGCGGGGTTTCACCGGCCACGAGGTGTGGTCGTTACGGAAAAACATATTCAGGAAGCGAAATGGCATGGCCACCGCCACTCCGAAGTTCTCGGCGAGGTCGGCACGGACTTCGCGTTTATCTCGCCGCGCCCCTACACCATGATGCATTCGGCCAAGCCGGAGAAGATCGTCCACTGGTACTGCCAGGCGGTCAATGACGCGCTGGCGCTGCAAGTTAAAATGGAACCGAACAAATTTCGCGCTATCGGCGGCCTGCCGCAGAATGCCGGCGTGCCGGTCACCAATACTTTCGATGAAATCGACCGCTGCATCAACGACCTGGGGTTTGTCGGCGTCATGATCAATCCCGATCCCGGCGAAGGCGATGGCATGACGCCGGCGATGGGCAACGAATACTGGTATCCGCTTTATGAAAAGATGGTCAAGATGGATATTCCCGGTTTGGTGCATGGCGCGAGCTGCAAGAACCCGCGTGAGTCGTTTCACGGCCATTTCATTACCGAGGAGAGCATCGCAATCCTTTCCTTGGTGGATTCCAACGTGTTCAAAGATTTTCCTAAGTTGAAACTGATCATCTCCCATGGCGGCGGCTCGGTGCCGTACCAAGTTGGGCGCTGGCGGTCGCAACTGCGCGGTCCAAACGATACTGAGAATTTCGATCAGCGGCTCAAGCAGCTCTATTTCGATACGGCGCTATATAATGTTGAATCGTTAAAGTTGTTGTTCCGCATCTGCGGGCCGGAGCGCTGCTTGTTCGGCACCGAGCGTCCGGGTGCTGGTTCGAAAACCGATCCGCGTACCGGCAAATGGTATGACGACGTTAAGCCGAATATCGACAGCATCCCCTGGCTCACGGCAGACGATAAGGCAAAGATCTTCGACCGGAACGCGCTGCAAGTGTTCTCGCGGTTCAAGCAGTAAAGGAGCGAGGTGTTGGGGTGATGGAGTACTGGAGTAACGGGCTTCAGGTCCATCATCACTCCGTAACTTCGTTACACGAATACTTCTCATGTCTGCCAACACTGTCCAAATTGATCTTTCCTCACTGACTCCCGACCGGCAGGTCGGCGAACTAAAGCGCCAATTTACCCTGCTACGCGGTCAGGGCGCGGTCGTACGCGCGCGCATCGGCGCGCTGCCGGTGCGCCAGTATGTTTCCATGTTGGAGCGCGGTTATCGCGTTGGGCTTGAAAGAGAAGGCGAGAATTATTTTCTCCTGCTCCGTCCGGACGGCTCGACGCCGCGCTTGGGTTTGCGCGGGGCGCATTCCATCGCTTGCCATCCGGATGGCCGTGTCTATACCAACACGACGGAAAATCGCGTCGCGGTGATCGACGGCGGAACACGCAAAGTCCTGCAGCATGTAGCCGTGGGCGACGAGCCGTCGCATCTGGAATTGTCTCACGATGGCCGCCGGCTTTACGTCGCCAACAGCGG
>DASSGE010000116.1:0-3626 GCA_035693605.1 Binatia bacterium | reverse complement strand
CCAACGGCGACCGTACAAAAATTTGCCGATACGCTGGCACCCGAGCCACCCGATGAGCCGCCGGCGGTGCGTTCGAGGTCGTAGGGATTTTTTGTCGAGCCGAATAAAGAACCATGAGTATCGCCGCCGCCGAGTTCGCCGAGAGTCGCTTTGCCGAGAATAATCGCGCCGGCTTTTTTGAGTTTGTCGACCACGAAGGCATCACGACCGGGATAGTAGTCTTTGAACAGCAACGAGCCCAAAGTGGTCGGCATCGGTGTCGCGTCGCCTTGATCCTTCATGACGATCGGGATGCCGTGCAGCGCGCCCACCGGACCGGAAGATTTATACGCGGCATCGAGGCGGTCAGCCTCCCTGAGCGCGTCGGGATTGAGCGTGATGATCGCATTGATAGCCGGGCCGTTTTTATCAAAGCCAGCAATACGATCGAGATACATTTGCACCAATTGCCGGCAGGTCAACTCGCCAGATCGGTAGGCGGCGTGAATCTGGTCGATGGTAGCTTCGATAATGCTAAAAGCCATAGACAACTCCTTGCGACGTTAGGGAATAGCGACTTCATATGCCAGTGGCGAATGAATGTCTAGTTTTCGATTGTCCAGACAGCGGCGCGATCGCTTCGGCTTCGCGGAATCGCCGCAAGTCGTCGTAGCGGACGCTGCGCACGTGGTTCGGGAATCAGTGTGATATGCGCGGATTGGCTCCAGCCGGCGAAAGGATGGTCACTTGATTTGCCGCGCTCGCTGGCGGATTTTGCGGCAGGCTGCGCGCCCGTAACTGGGCAAAGTGATAGCGCAACACGGGGCCGGCTTCTCGCGCTGGCAGGCGGGTTACCGCCTTGTAAAATTCGTAGAGCACATGACAGGTCTGGTCTGCGTCACGGTTCGCCGTGCGCGTTTCGAAAAACAGCACAGCATCGTTGCCATAGCGTTTGCCGATATGCGCCATAAGCATGTTCCAGCGCGCTTGAATGGTGTGCCTGGCTGGCGGCTGATATTCTCGCGCTGCCGAACTCCTGAGCACTTCGGCCATGAGCGCGGTTTCGCTGACGAGCATCTCCTCGGAAAAATATTTTGCCGTATCGAGGGCTGCGCCGCTCAAATCCATGCCGAAGTAACGATTACAAACCTGAGCGCTCTCAGAGTACAGCAACGATATTTGCTCCAAAATCATTGCCGCATAATCGAGCAAAAGGGTGTCTTCGGCGCGAGACAACCTTTCATAGGAAACGGCTCTGGCCATCGGATAGAGGCGTAGCTGAAAATTTTCCGCGTTACCGGAGGTTTGCAGTCCGGCGTGAATTTCGTCGACCAGCTTTCGATAGCCTGCCGGTTCCTGTTTTTTGAGCAATGTGAAAAACGGCGCTCGGCGCAATTCGCGATCGAGCAGCGCCGCGGTGATTGGGCCGCTCCGCCCGGCCGGGGACTCCACCGTCGCCAACGATGGAGTGACGATATGGGCCGTGATCAGTTCGCCGAGGGACGGCTGCCAGCCGACGCTGGTACGAATGGTTAATGCCCGCTCGGCAAAACCTCGCTGCACGCCGCGCGCCAGCCAGTCGCGCAAGTCGCGTTCGTAGTCGCGCCAGAGTGCCCACTCGGGCATGCCGGGCTGAGGGCTGCGGTAAAATCTTAAATTGGCCAGATCGCCAATTCGTCGGGGCTCTCCAGCGACAAAGGCCAAAGTGCATTCGCCATGACAGCCTTTGGAGGTGGTCGTCGCTAATTTGCGAGCGGCGATCAGATCGCGTAGCTGGCGCGCTTCGCGGGCGCTGCCGCCATTGCTGTTGAGTTGCAGCGCTTGGACGAGAGGGTTGCGTTGCAAAATCTGCGCGACTTTTTTGCTGAGACCAATAGCAATGGCGCCGTCGATTGCCAACTCGGTGCCGCCGCGGGCGAGTCTGAGCTGGTAGTTGCCGGACGGAATGACACCGCTGGCAATATTCTTGAGTTCGATCAGCCGCGGCGCGCAGGTCAGTATTGCAAAATGCAACCCGGCGATGAGCAGGATCAATGATGCGCCGCGCGCGATGCCGCAGAACGGTGCTGGAACGCCCTGCGCCGAATAGCGCATGGTCGTTCGCCAGACGGTGCGCACAAATATCGAAGCGGCGCCAAGCTGCAGCGCGACCAGAATGGCGAAAGTGGCTACGACCGCATAGTTCGCCCATTCTTCCCAAGACGGGCGGGACAAACTGACCGTGACGACCGACTGGAATATGCTGTAGCCGCAGAAAGTACGCGCCAGTGAATTGTCGTTGTGCCAGAGAGCCCACCGATATTTTTGGCTTGGCAAGTTGGCGTGTTGCTGCACGAGCACAGTTTCGCGATGGTGAAACGGCGCCCGATCATTTGTCGCAAACCAATTTGAATCTTCAGCAGGGCAATGGGCGAGCGGCCCGTTAGTCAGTGTCGCCGATGAGATGTGCACAATGGGCGCGGTGTGATCCGGTTGCCATAGTGTAAGAGTTGGTTGCCAGACAAGCGCGCCTGGCGTCTCACCGCCGGCATCGTTTGCTCCTACGCGGCTTGTGATATCCAGCTCGAAATTCGCTACACTCATTTTAATTCGGCTAGCCGTTGGGCGGGCTTCCCGCCTGAAATCGGATATAGATCAAAATTAATCGCCCAGGGCAAGCCGCCGGCTTAGCCATTTTAAGATGTCGAGCGCGCGGCAAATTGCAGATGAGTATCGAGATATAATCGAAAAGATTTCCGCGAAGCCGGATACGGACCGGCGGTTGTGGACGGCGTTCGGTGAGTTTTGCTGTCGACGCTGACTTTCGCCGCGTCGGCGTGGGCGTACGGCTGATCGAGCGGTTGGTTAAAGATCTGCGCCGAGGGCAGGTCCCAGGCGTGTCTATATTTTGCGCTGCGCAGCCAGTGCCGTTCATGCAATGGCGTTGCGTTTGTGAAATGTCTGCGGTCCGCTGCGATTCTCTTGACGCGCCGAGATCGCTTCAATAGAGTTTGTTAAAATTCATGACCTAGTTTCGATTAATCGAGGAGAGCGTTTAATCTATCGATTATGTTATAAACGTATCGATTGGAGCCAAAGATTCCACCCAAGTTGTAGGCGAGGAAGTATTCGAAAAAGAAAGGAAGAGTCGCGATGAAAATGTTTATTATAGTTGGCTGTTTCTTGTTTGTAACCAGCGGTTGCGCAACGCTGCATTCGCCGTATGACCTGCATACCTGGTGCCTGGAAATGGGCAGCGCAAGGCTGACTTCGATCGGCGCAAAAGCTCACGATCCGGCCAACTGTGATAAGGAGTTAGAAGAAGACCTAGCGGACCGGACTCCGAGGATTTTATACGTCGCGAGAGACGTTGCCATGTCGCCTGTTCTCGGCGCCCGAGGGCTGTGGGTGCTCCTCGGAATGACCGAACCGCCGTTTTGAGTCGACTTGTTCGTCGCGATGCAGGCAAACGAGGAATGCTGTAACCGGTCTGCTTATTCGAAAAGCGAACGTTGCTCAGATGACCTGATTGATTCTAACCCTGGGCAATCCGGCTAAAGATTTCGTGACACTTTCAGCCTGTGAATTTCGCTCGTCGTACTCACAATCACGGCTATTTCTGGCTGATGGCGCAAGCCTTCACTTGTCATGGGGAGATTTCTCGCTGC
>DASSGE010000115.1:0-2687 GCA_035693605.1 Binatia bacterium | reverse complement strand
ACGACATCGAAGATCGGTCCGGCCCGGCAGCTCTCGCCGGGTCGCACGATCTCGAAGGTGACGCTGTCGACGGCCGGGTCGTCCAGCACTAAACTTTGCAGTGCTTCACGATCGACCGTCAGCGCAGTGCCATCGAGCGATAATCGCGTACCGAAATGAATATCTGTGATTGGATGGACTGCGAGAGTGAGTTGCATTGGGGTTCTTCCTTAGGCATCAATCGAGCGCAAGACAATACCAACGCACTCTAGTTCTGCACGGTCGTTGTTGTCAACGCGACCCGGTTCCTTTCCCCCTGACGGGAAAAGGTTTGGATAGGGGTGCGATTCATTCGCGAGATATCCGGCACCCCTTCCTCAGTCCTTCCCCGTCAAGGGGAAGGAAGTCGACCCAGCACACAGGACTCATCAACTTGTAGCCGCGATAAATTCGGTCCACAATCGCGCCATGATCCGCTTCTCGCCGCTGCCGAATCGCGCCCACATCATCCCCTGGCGGGAATGGGACGAAGCGGCGTTTAGTCAAGCCCGAGCCGAAGACAAACCGGTGATGCTTTTCTTAGGAGCGTTCTGGTGCCGGTTCTGCCAGCGCATGGATGAAGGTGCCTTCTCGGACACCGAGGTTATCGCTCTGCTGAATGCTTATTTTATTCCACTGCGGGTCGAATATATGCAGCGTCCTGACGTGGACGCGCGTTACAATTTGAACGGCTGGCCGACTATTGCGTTCATGGCTCCCGGTGGACAGTTGCTGGGTGCCGTCAATTATTTGCCGGCGGATCAGTTCAAAGAACTGCTAATCGACGTGTACATGAGCTATGAGCAGCGCAAAGACGAGCTTCGCGCTGCGGTGCAGAGCCCGGAAGAGTCGCAATCCACAGAGCTACAACCGGCTGATGCGCAGCTTAAAGCAAACCTGGCAGAGATCGCTCAAAGCGTGATGGCGCTGGCGGATCGCACTCACGGGGGATACGACCGCGGCCAGAAATTCATCCATCCGCAGGTGAATGACTTCCTCCTCGAACGCTATGAAGCGACCAACGATCAGCAGTATCTCGATCAGGTTTGTCTGACGCTCGAGCGCATGCGCACCGGTGAGCTTTACGATCACCAAGGCGGCGCTTACTTTCGCACCTCGTCCAATCCGGACTGGAGCCATCCGCACCGAGAAAAATTGTTGATTGAGGAGGCCGGGCTGTTAATCAATTGCCTGACGCTATTTCGCATGACTCAGCGGGCCGATCACCGACGCATGGCCGAAGAGATTATCGAGTACTTGGACGCCAAACTTTACGATCCCGCGAGCGAGGTTTTTTTCGGTTGCGAAGACTGGTTGCGCCATGAACCGCCGATTCCCGGCGGCGATGAATTCTTCACGATCATCGACCGGTGTATTTACACCGACGCCAACGCTGTCGTCAGCGCCGCGTATATCGATGCTGCTAGGGAGCTAAACCAACCACATTATCGCGATCGGGCGCTCGGAGTGTTGGAATTCCTGTGGCAACACTGCCGCGCCGACACCGGCGGAATGTTTCATTACTATGATTCTGCACCCCATGTGCCGGGTCTCCTTATCGATCAGGCGCAGATGGGCATGGCGCTGGTTGGCGCCTATGAGGCGACCGGTGAAGATCGGTATTTACAACGGGCCAAGCAGCTGGCTGAGTTTATTCTCGCTCAATTGAAAAACTCCTGCGGCGGTTTTTACGATATCCCGGGGCAAGACGCGGCTGCGCTCAGAGTGCGCTTGAGTTTGATCGAACAGAACGGCAGCGCAGCTTCATTCTTTCTCCGCTTGGCGCGCACTGGCAAGGATGACCGGTATCGAGTCGCTGCCCGGCACTCGTTAAGTGCATTCGTCGGTGACTTTGGCCAATACGGAGTCGATGCAGCACCCTTCGGGCGCGCGCTGGGGCAATTCCTACGATCGCCGTAACGCAACGTTAATTCCCTGGAGGTTGGTCGACAACTACGAGCCGATCATGCCAGTACTCCAACGCTCCAAGTCTTCGTCACCCCCTGATCTTCATCTCAACCGCAAGGATGCGGTTGTCGGGCGTGCCTTTCCAGATCACGTTGCGCGCTACGCCGTAGATTTCCGCCAGCGTGTAGAGCGGCACGAAGGGGGCGTCGTCCATAATTTGGCGTCCGGCTTGTTGCAGGATCGTTACTCGCTTTTTCTGATCGGCGGTGCGCTGCTGCTCTTCGATGAGTTTGTCGACTTCCGGGTTGCTGTAGCCGATGCGCTTGGTTATGCCGGTGTGAAAGTATTGATCGTAAAAAGTGTCGGCATCAGACGCCGTGCGGCCGGCGTAGTAGAACGGCAACTTGCCGCCGTTGACGCCGTCCTTGCCCCAATAGACGGCGTACTCCTGGCCGACCAATTCGATCTTAATGCCGGCTTTGGCCAGCTGAGCGCCGATTACCTCGCAAACTTCCCGGCCCTTGAGATGCCGATCGGGAGAAAAATATAGTTTGGTCTCGAAGCCGTTTGGATAGCCTGCTTTGGCGAGCAACTCGCGGGCTTTTTTCGGATCATAGGCGTAGCGTTTCATCGCCGGATCGAAGCCGGTCATGTTGGCCGCCAGCGGACCGTTTAACACTTCGCCGTTGCCGGAAAAAATATGTTTCATCATCACTGCTGGATCGAGAGCGTGATTGATCGCCTGGCGCACCAGTTTATTG
>DASSGE010000114.1:0-2503 GCA_035693605.1 Binatia bacterium | reverse complement strand
CAGCGATTTGCTCCGGGGTATTTCCATTGTCGGTTACCTGCCGACGATTGCCTACTTCTTGGTAATATTCGTACACGACGCGCGCGGCGCTGGGAGCCAAACGAAAGCCGCCGCGGCCGAGAATAATCGGCGTCGCAAAATTGGGCGTGGTGTTGGTGATGTGATGATCGAACCAGAGGGTGCAGTTTGGATGATAGGGAAGATTGGTGATGATGTCGCCGCTGCGAATCGCGACCAATCCATCCTGCATGAACTTCGGCTCGACATAGAGATAGTCGTCGATGTTCTCGAATTTAGTGACGAGCGCGCCGCATACGAGCCCGTCGAAGTCGGCGCGAGTGACGAGTCTCATCGAATCACCTCGTCGACCGGTGTAAAGGGCAAGTTAAAAGCGCTGGCAACGCCTTCGTAGGTTACTTTGCCGCCGAAGGTGTTCAAGCCTTTGGCCAGCGCTTTGTTCCTGATGAGCGCCTGTGGAAAACCGCGATTGGCCAGCTCCAAGCCATAGGTCAACGTCGAGTTTGTCAGTGCATAGGTTGAGGTGTTAGGCACGATTGCCGGCATGTTGGTGACGCAGTAGTGGACCAATTCTTCCTCGACGTAAATCGGATTAAGATGGTTTGTTGGCCGCGAAGTCTCAGCGCAGCCGCCCTGGTCGATGGCGATATCGACAAACGCAGCGCCGGGTTTCATTCGTTTGGCCAGCGCGCGCGGAATTAATTTGGGCGCCTGGGCGCCAGGAATCAAAACCGATCCGATCACTAGGTCGGCGCCGACGACAGCTTCTTCGACATTGGCTCGGTTCGACATCAATGTCGTAACGTGACCACCGAGAATGTCGTGGACGTAGCGCAGCTTGTTGGGATTGATATCGAGAATGCTGACATGGGCGCCCATGCCGACGGCGACCTGGCAGGCGGTGGTTCCGGACATGCCGGCACCGAGTATGACCACGTTGGCGGGGCGCACGCCGGAGGCACCGCCCAATAGCACGCCTCTGCCGCCGTTCTCGGCCTGCAAAGACCAAGCGCCGACCTGAATCGACAATCGGCCGGCGATCTCGCTCATGGGCGCGAGCAACGGTAACGAACCGTCGTCGAGCTGAATTGTTTCATAGGCGATGCCGGTGACCTTGCGCTCAAGCATCGCCCGGGTGACCGTCTCGGTGGCGGCCAGATGGAGGTAGGTAAACAGAATCAATCCGGGCCGCAGCAAGGCAAACTCGGACTCCTGCGGCTCCTTTACCTTCATGATCATATCTGCCTTGTCCCAGACCTCCTTGGCGCTATCGAGGATCGTCGCGCCGGCGACTCGATAGTTGGCATCGGTGAGACCGCTGCCGCTGCCGGCGCCACTTTGAACCAGTACTTGATGATTACGCGCGACGAAACCGGCAACTCCGATGGGTGTGAGGGCGACACGATTTTCTTCGGTTTTTATTTCTTTTGGGACGCCGATGATCATCCGTGCAGGCTACGCGAACAGGATGGAAAATGCAAAATTAAGCCGGAGATTAGATGAGATATGGATAATGGAGAAGTGATAATTGACAAATCAATCGAAACGAAATTAACGATTCAAGGACCAGACGAGAATTGCCCAGCCGGCTAGGAACGCTAGTCCGCCGATGGGCGTGATAGCGCCGAGCCAACGTATGCCGGTAAAACTCAGCAGGTAGAGGCTGCCGGAAAAGATCACGATACCGGCGATGAAGCACCAACCGGCAGCGGTTAAATTCACTTCAGGCCAGCGAGTGGTGGCCCAGGCGACGGCGAAAAGTGCGAAGGCGTGGTACATTTGATAACGTACGCCGACTTCGAAGATGTCGAGCATTTCCGCTGAGATTTTCGTCTTGAGCGAGTGGGCGCCGAAGGCGCCGAGGGCAACGGCGATGAATGCAGCGATGGCGCCGGAGGTGAAGAAAAAACGGTCCATGATCAGTCGTGCTCGTGATTCCTGTTCGTGATTGTCGAGGCAACGCGTGCCTTGCCGATCATGATACCGATAACTAGGGCGTCGAGTCGCGGTGCAGCGATACGACCATTTCGCCTTTTTGAATGACAATCTGGCGATAATCTTTACGTTGGCTGAGCGCATCGATTAGTTTCACCAACGGCTGGCCCGCGGTTATGTATTCCTTGGGCGCACCCGCCGCCTTCATCTCTTCGATTTCCTTGGCATCGAGATTCCACCGCAGTAAAAATTCTTCGTCGGAAATATTCTCCGCGTTCATTTTTTTGCGCAGCTCGGCGACCGACGGTTCGGGCGGCGGACGTTCGGCCCATTCCTTGGCGCGCGGGCGATCGAGGATCTTTGCTTTGACTTCCGGCGCCATCAACTCGGCGCCTTCTTTGCCCCAGTAGCCGAGCGCGTACTGGATGATCTGATCGGTGACTTCCTTATAACGCTCGCCGACGATGACATTGATTGCCGCCTGGCTGCCGACGAACTGCGATAAAGGCGTAACCATAATCGGGTAGCCAAGCTCGGCGCGCACCTGCAT
>DASSGE010000113.1:0-4697 GCA_035693605.1 Binatia bacterium | reverse complement strand
TCTTGGAGCAGCGCGAGTCCCTCACTTACGTGAAAGAGCAGATGGGTCATAGCTCGATCAATGTGACCGTCGACATCTACGGGCACCTTGTAGCAGGCGACAACCGCCAAGCCGTCAACTGACTGGATGACGAATTTTTGGCAGTCTGATATGACCTATTCTTCCCTTATGATTCCTTAACTCAATGCATGCAAAAGCTTGAGGGAAAGATATAGTATTAATCCGATGCTGATGACTAGAAAGCAGGAATACCCCACCACCAAGTTTCTCCTACGCTTCCGTAGTAATTCACTTGTATCACCTTCGATATTTCTCCAGGCACGCTCTAAATCTACAAGTCGGCGGGCTTCAGTATCACGATGCAATAGCATTCGCGCTGATGCCGCGCCGGTAATTAAGAAAAGAGAGATGAGCGAAATAATTTTGCCAATAGTCAATCCCGGCTCCGATTACCGCTTCGATTTATTCGTATAGGGTTGGAAACATCCGATGGCAACAAATCTAATGTGGTATTATGAAATCAAAGGTAAGCTGCTGAAAAAAAGTTGGCGCGCCTGGAGGGATTTGAACCCCCAACCCTCAGATCCGAAGTCTGATGCTCTGTCCAGTTGAGCTACAGGCGCGTGCGCTTAGTCGGCTATTGAAAATAGACGATCTCGAGCCCTTTTTCAAAAAAGAAACGATGTAATCCCGCCGGTATTTGGCGATCGGTGACAAACATCGAGCGTCGCGGCAGATGGAAACCCCAGGCGGTTATGGTCAGACGATCGTTCGCCGCGCCGTTCGCCGCGGCAAAGCGGTGCTCGCGGTAGGTCGTCTGATCGCCGAGCACAGTCAACACCCGGCCGATCACATCCCGGGAGGTCAGGCTTGTCAGATCGAGCTCGACAGCGCGAACCCCTTGGGTTTCCTGCAATGCTTTAACGATTTCAGGATCGGGCCGCTGGAAGAACAGGGCGGTTTTTTTGCCGGCGAGTTCAAAGACGCGATCGGTGCGGGTGTCGATGCGCAGGCCATCCCGTAATTGTACGGAAATATTTTCCGCCACAGCAAACGGCACACCGAAGGAAATCAACAGCGCATCGATCATCTCGCGCTTATCGCGCGGCCAAGACTTAACTTGAGTCACGCCCTTGGCCTCCGGCTTGGCTTGTTGAACCGGTTGGCTCGACTCGGGCAAGAGAATGTCCTTCAGATGCAAGCCATTCTTTTGCAGTTGGCGCTTCAAATAATCGGGAATTTCGCTGCCAACTTCGGTCAAACTGATCACATAGACTTCCTGCGTCTTGTTGCTCTGCTCAGGCGCTAGCGCCATCCACCCGCCTTTGGCTTCGTAAGAAACCCCCTCTTCTTGAATGGTCACCGGTCGGTCGCTCGGCAACGACTGGTAGCCCAACCCGGCCAGAAGTTGGCCCACGGCTTCGCGAATGGATAAGTTATTGGCCATCGGCACGATCGGCGTGCCGACTGCGGGATCCGCCAACGTTTTGCGCAGCGAAGCGGGAATCTTACCGTCCGGATCGATCACGACTTTTTGCCGCAGCGCCGGACTATACACGATTGGATAGCTGCTTCTATCCAGACGAATGTTGCCATCTTTGATCGAGAATACTTCTTCGCCAGAGTTTTGCACCTCGCCACCAAGCGCCGCAGCAATATTAGCAAAAAGCACCATCTGTTGTTTGGCCGGCGCTTGCATCGCTTCGCGGTGATCGGAAAGCCGTGGCGGCGCTTTTGTTCCGATTGTTGGCCGAGACTCGACCGGTCGTTGGGATGGCGTTGCCACGGAAGGGTTGGCGTCCCCGTTATCTCGAACCGCGGTCCTAGGGCGAATTTCTGAAGCCAAGCGATTTTCAGCCGGGGGTTCCGTTGAACGCAGCGGCTTCGTCGGTGGTGTTGCAGCCACTTGCGGGCTTTGCCCCATGGCCGGCAAGCGAATAATCTCACCTCCGGTTAAAGTGTCCCAAGTCTTGCGCTCAGGATTTAAATCCTTCACCAGCGCAAAATACTGCGCAACCTTGCGGTCGTCGGTGAGCTTAAGTTGCTCGCGCAGAATTTGATACAGATGCTCGCCAGTTTTGACCCGATAATTGGTCGTACCCCCTCGGACGATATTAGAACGGTCCTCCGACGTGTCCGATTCCGGACGCGCAGTGGCTACCTGATCGGGCCGCAGCGGGATAAAAATTTTATCGCCAACGCGGAGAATCTGCGGATCCTTGATCTGCGGATTCAGACCGCGAATCACCACTAGGTAACTGCGAAACTTTTGCTCGGGCAATCCTTTGTCGCGCACCAGAATCCGCCACAGCGTGTCGCCGGGACCGATTTGCCGCTCTTCGCCCTCGACTTCTCGCCCCTGGTATGGCCGAGTTTGCGCCGATCGGCGCAAGTTGATCTCAGCCTGACCCCCGGCAGGCGGCTCCTGCGCCGACAGCGACGGCGTCCAAGCCATCGCACAACATAATGCGATGGCAAAGCCGAAACGACCACCCCCTACGTCGATCATCGTACTTTCCACATCGTCCCCTCCGGAGTGTCCTCGATCGCCACGCCTTGGCGCTTAAGTTCGTCGCGAATACGATCGGCTTCGGGCCAATTTTTGGCTCGGCGCGCATCATTGCGCCGACCAATGGCCGTTTCGATCTGGCTTTCCGATAAGATGCCCTTTCTCAACCAGCGCTGTTTCTTGCGCTCAAGATAACCTTCCTGCAATAGTCCCAAGGTGTCACACATGGCCCGGAGCGCAGTGTAGCGCGCCTCGATCCCCTTGGTTTTTTTCTCATCGAGCAGTCTATTGAGAGCGCGCACCTCGTCGAAGATCAGCGCCAGTGCCCGCGGCGTGTTGAAGTCGTCGTCCATTTCCTGGCGGAACGCGTCCATTAGAGTGTCGTCGGGGCTGGTTTGTTGGGTATTCTCGAGCGATTTACCGAGCCTGTCGATGGTGTCGAAAATGCGGTCAGCCGCTTTGCCTGCCTCTTCCAAGCCGTCTTTAGAGAAATCTAGCGGATTGCGGTAATGACTGCCAAGAAAAAAATGGCGCAACGCGACCGCATCGAACTCCTTGAGAATATCGCAAATGGTAAAGAAGTTGCCGAGCGACTTGGACATTTTTTCATGATTGATGTTGAGAAACCCGGCGTGAATCCAATAGCGCGCCAGTGCCTGGCCATAGGCGCCCTCCGACTGCGCAATCTCGTTCTCATGATGGGGAAAGATCAAGTCACGTCCGCCGCCGTGAATATCGAAGGGCTGACCCAGATACTTGGTGCTCATCGCCGAACATTCGATATGCCAACCCGGCCGTCCACGGCCCCAGGGACTATCCCATGTCGGCTCGCCGGGTTTGCTAGCCTTCCATAATGCAAAGTCCAGCGGCGAGCGCTTGCGCTCGTCGACCTCGACCCGTGCGCCGGACTCCAGCTCGTCGATTTTCTTACGCGACAGCTTGCCGTAATCGGCAAACCCCGAAACGGCAAAATACATGTCGCCATCGACTCGATAGGCCAGACCCTTGGCTTCAAGTCGTTCGATGATAGCGATAATTTCCGCGATATGCTCGGTGGCGCGCGGCTCGCGCGAGGGTCGCAGCCAGCCCAGGCTGTCACCGTCTTGCGCGAACTCCTCGATGTAGCGGCTCGTGATGATGTCGCAGCTGACCTTCTCAGCATGTGCTTTGTTGATAATTTTATCGTCGACATCGGTGAAGTTACGAACGTATTCAACGTCGAAGCCGGCGAACTTCAAATAGCGATAGATGATGTCGAAAGTGAAAAAGGAGCGCGCATGACCGATATGAGCCGAGTCGTAAACCGTCACTCCGCAGACGTACATACGGACTTTCCCCGGGGTGAGAGGTATGAACGATTCCTTGTCGTTGGACAACGTATTAAACAGTTTTAGCGGCATGAGTGCGGACGTCCAATCTTACGATGCACCAGCAAATTTGCAAGCAAAATGGCCTAACTGGCTTGATAAACCAGAAAAAAAATCATAGACCAAAACTCTATGAATTTTGCCAAACCCTATTACGATCTGCGCGAGTTTATCGGCGAACTGGAAAAGCATGAAAAACTTTATCGTATTAACCGCCAAATCAACAAAGACAGCGAACTGCAGCCGCTGGTGCGCTGGCAATATCGCGGCGGCATCGCCGAGTCGCAGCGGCGTGGTTTTTTGTTCGATAACGTGGTTGACGGCAAAGGTCATAAGTATAATTGCTCGGTTTTGGTCGGCGGCTTGTCCGGTTCTGAAGCGATTTATTCGCTGGGACTCAAGTGCCAGCCCGATGAGGTTCCCGATCGCTGGATTCATGCGCTCGACAATTTAATCCCACCGATTATGGTCGACAGCGGCCCAGCCCAGGAAGAAGTCCACATGGGTGCTGATCTGCTTGCCCATGACGGGATCAATGAGTTCGCCGTGCCGATCTCGACCCCTGGTTTCGACAACGGTCCTTACATCACCGCCGGCCACTGGATCACCAAAGATCCCGAGACCGGCCAGCGCAATGTCGGCAATTATCGTGGTCTGATCAAAGGGCCCGATCGCACCGGTCTGATGACCGGCACGCCGCAGGATTTGTCGAACCAGTGGGAGAAATGCCGGCGCATGGGCAAGCCGCTCGAGGTCGCCATCGTCGTCGGCACCATTCCGGTGGTTTCCTACGCGGCGACGCAGAAAGTGCCGCCCGATGT
>DASSGE010000112.1:0-3916 GCA_035693605.1 Binatia bacterium | reverse complement strand
TCAACGGCGTATTTTACGGCTGGCGCATGATTGCCGCCGGCTGCGTCATGCGCATGCTCGGCGGCGGTTTTCATCTTTACGGTTTTACGATCTTCTTTTTGCCGATCACCAACGAGCTCGGCTTGTCGCGGGCGGCGACTTCACTGGTTTTCTCCCTGGCCCGTGCCGAGGGCGCAATCGAAGGACCGCTGGCCGGTTATGTCATCGATCGTTACGGGCCGCGGCCGATGATGCTCGCCGGGGTTATCATGTCCGGGGTGGGATACATGCTGCTCGCCACGGTGCATACGTACACGGCGTTTTTGCTCGTGTACTTGGGGATAATCTCGCTGGCGTTTTCCGCCGGCTTTATGCATTCACCGATGGTGCTGGCCAATTCTTGGTTTATCCGCCGCCGCGCCATGGCCATGACGCTGATCAGCAGCGCCATCGGTATCGGCGGCACGCTGATTACGCCGATACTCGCCTTCACGGTGTCGCAATGGGGTTGGCGTTACGGTGCGTTCATCGCCGGCCTCGGCCTGATCGTCACCGGCATTCCCGTGGCGTTCTATGTCAAACGCTCGCCGGAAAGCATGGGCCTGGTACCCGATGGCGTGATGCCCACAGCTGGACAAACGCTCAAAACACCAAACCCAGCCGCAGCAAATTCCGAACACGATCGTGAACACGAATACGAACATGATCATGAGTTTACGCTCAAGCAGGCGCTCAAAACGGCGGCGTTTTGGAAACTGATCTTAGCCACCACAACCCGCGTCGGCGTCTATAATTCGATCACCGTTCATTTCGTGCCGATCATGGTATGGCGCGGCGCCAGCGAAGCCAAAGCAGCGGCCATGCTCGCCACCATGGCGCTGATGAGCCTGCCGTCGCATTTGTTTGTCGGCTGGATCGCCGATCGAGTCAATAAACCCAGGCTGATGGCCAGCTGCATGCTGCTCGGCGCCGCCGCAGTGGCGATTTTGGCTTACGGCAATGGCGAGTGGGCGCTTTGGACATTCACGCTTTTATTCACGTTCGTCGAAGCGCTGTTCCCGGTGAGCTGGGCTACGGTGGGAGATTATTTCGGTCGAAAACATTTTGCCACGATCCGCGGCAGCATGAGCTTCTTCTATCTCTGGGGCCCGGCTCTCGGCCCGGTGATCACCGGGTATGTTTATGACCGCCATCAAAGTTATGCGCCATTGATGAACGGTTACATCGCTATCGCGCTGATCGCCGGCTTGCTCTACGCATCGCTGCGCCAGCCCGCACCGAGATCTTAAGCAACGACTGATGCTGCGCCACATTTTCGGAAAACTCGCGAACTTATACATCGGCTGGCGCATGATTGGCGTGAGCTGCGCGATCCGCGTTCTCGGCGGCGGATTGCATGCCTACGGGTTGTCGGTGTTTTTCCTCCCGGTGACTCAAGAACTGGGCCTGACGCGCACGGCAACGTCTTTGGTTTTCTCCTTGGCGCGCGCTCAAGGCGCCGTCGAGGGACCCATCGCCGGCTACTGCATCGATCGCTTCGGGCCGCGGCCGGTCATTACCATTGCCGTAGCGCTGGCCGGCATCGGCTATCTCCTGCTCGCCGGCGTGCACAGCTACGCTATGTTGCTGATCGTCTATATGGGCATCATCTCGCTGTCGTACCAGGCCGGCTTCATGGACGCGACCATGGCGGTGGCCAACACCTGGTTCATCCGCAAGCGCGCCCTGGCGATGTCGATCACCAGCGGGTCGATCGCTCTCGGCGGCGCATTGCTCACGCCCTTTTTAGCTTATGCGGTTCATACCTGGGGCTGGCGCGCCGCCTCGATCGGCTCGGGCATCGCTTTCTTGATAGCCGGCATGCCGCTGTCGCTGCTGATTCACCGTTCGCCCGAAAGTCTCGGCTTGTTGCCCGATGGCGCGCCACTCGAAGCCAAGCCCCCCGGGAAGACTGATGGTAAAATTACAGAACAGATTCTACGCCCAACCGAGTATTCGCTGCGCGAGACGTTACGCACCCATCAATTTTGGCTGCTCACCTTCGCGACAAGTTTTCGCGCCATTTGTTCCAGCGCCGTACTGGTTCACTTTGTACCGATCCTGGTGTGGAAAGGTTACAGCGAGCCGCAAGGCGCATTTTATCTCGGCGTCATCGCATTTTGCGGCATGCCGACGCACCTACTCATCGGTTGGTTGGGCGACCGTGTGTACAAGCCGCGCCTCATGGCCGGCTTCATGCTACTCGGCAGCTTGTCGGTTTACTTATTATTCGAGGGTACGCAGGCATGGCAGCTTTGGCTAGCTGTTTTGCTCTTCAGCGTTTTTGAGGGTCTTTTTCCGGTCACTTGGGCAACCGTTGGAGATTTTTTCGGCCGCAAGAACTTCGCCAAGATTCGCGGCAGCATGAGCTTTCTTTACACTTGGGGCAGCGTACTCGGCCCGGTGATCGCTGGATCCATTTACGATCGCACGAAAAGCTACTCCGCGCTGTTCTGGGTCCTCTTAGTCATGTGCGGAATCACTGCGGCGCTCTACGCAATGATGTTCCAACCAAAACCCCCCGCTGAGCATGATTGAGCTGATTTCTTGGAAGGAAGATTATTTTGCAAGTCAGCAAACGCTGGACGCCGGTCGCCATCTGGATGGCGCTGATATTCGCTTTCTCCACCGACTGGTTCGCTGGCTCCAATACTATATCGTTCTTCGGCTCACTGCTCTCGTGGTTGATGCCGGGAATCGCAGCGGAGACGATTCAGATCATTCACGCTGGACTGCGCAAGCTCGGTCATTGGACCGAATATTTCATTCTCGCAACCCTGTTGGGGATTGCCTGCAAAGCTCAATGGCCGCAACAGGACCGGCGCAACCGTTTTACTGCGACGCTGATTATCACCACGCTCTACGCAATCAGCGACGAGTGGCATCAATCCTTCGTGCCTAGCCGCAGCGCCAGCATCAACGACGTGGCGATCGATGCTTGCGGCGCATTTTTTGGAGCATTTTGGACTCTGCGCCGGGACCGAGCGAACACAGGCCGCGGCAGAGCGCAACAAGTCGCGAAAAAAACTTGACAAGCTCGATGCAAATCGCGAGGATAGAACGATTTTATGCACCGATTTATCCGATTCAAGACAACCTCGGCTCTCCCCAATCCAGCAGCGCCGCTCACCCTGCTTGCCGTAATGCTGCTTGGTTACGCTTGCTCCTCTTCGGAACCGGTCAAGGCTGGATTGTTTTCGCCACCGCAATCGCTCAGCGGCACAGCGACGCCCGCCATGGCCCGTTCGCTCTCCTCAATGGAAGCAATCAGCCGCGGCGTTGCCGCCGTAACTCCGCCGGGAGCGGCATTGAAAGACGTTTACTATCAATTTGATAGCGTCGAACTGGAAGGCGAGGCAATTGAGATATTGAAGAAAAATGCCGAGTGGCTAAAAGCCAATCCCAAAGCGCGCGTCGAAGTCGAAGGCCACTGCGACGATGTCGGCTCGGCGGAGTACAATCTCGCCCTCGGCGCCAAGCGCGCGCAAACGGCAAAAGACTTTCTCGTAAGCCAGGGCATCGCCACTGAGCGCTTGGTGACGATCAGCTACGGCAAAGAAGCTCCCGCCTGCTTCGACCTCACCGAAGAATGCCGCGTGCGCAACCGTCGCGCCCGTTTTGTCATGTTTACCGAGCTGCCGACCTCGTAAGGATCAACCCGTTTCAATCGTTTTAATCGTTCAAAACGTTCAAAACGTTTCCGGAATACTGCACAAGCCCAAAATTCGGCTAATTGTTTTATGGTTTTGCTCGGCGGTGGCTGCAGCTGATATCGTTCGCCTTTAGGCGCGGAGAAGATTTGGCATGCCGGCGAAAGCCGGCATCGATCTTCGGTTACGTTCGAAGCCGAGAACACCTGGATTCCGGCCTGCGCTGGAATGACGAAATGAAGGGTCTA
>DASSGE010000111.1:0-2524 GCA_035693605.1 Binatia bacterium | reverse complement strand
AAGTGGAGCTCGCCGCAGGGGCGTTCGGAGTGACGGTTCAATACCTGGACATACTGAGTCCTAGGGATATTTAGATTACGTTCCGAGCCGCGAGCAAGGGGCGGGCTGACGCAGTCCTTATTTTATTGGCGGGCGGCCTAGCCACTGCTCATCGCACCGAGATTGTTGAACTCGCGGCAAAGAGCCGACTACCGGCGATATACAACAGTGCGGAATTTGTCGATGCCGGTGGACTTATGAGCTATGCGGCGAGCCTTACCGACTTGTCGAGGCGCGCGGCAGTCTATGTGGACAAAATTCTCAAAGGCAGAACGGCTGCCGACTTACCAGTGGAACAACCGATCAAGTTCGAGTTCGTCGTCAATCTCAAAGCTGCGAAGCAGATCGGCCTGACGATCCCGCCAAACGTGCTGGCGCGGGCGGATCGGGTGATTCGATAAGGCAAAGGTAAAAAAGATAAAGGCAAAATGAAAGGAGGCAAGCGATGAAGGAATCGATCGTTTTCTGTTTAGCGGTGACGGTCTTTATCGCAACCGTGTCGGTCGCGATGGCGCAGCAGCCGAAGAAGGTTTTCCGGATTGGCGTGTTGTCAGGCGGCGGTTTACCTCCGACTGCATCGCCGACACCGCTTGAACAAGGGTTGCGCAAGTTGGGCTACGTGGAAGGTCAAAACATCACCATCGAAGCTCGTTATTCGAATGGTCAAATCGGACGTCTTGCTGAACTCGCGGCCGATCTTGTTCGCCATCCGCTAGATGTGATTGTCGCGCTGTCTTATCCGGCAGCGGTCGCCGCCAAGCAAGCGACCACGACTATTCCAATAGTCATACTCGGTGCGGGCGATCCGGTGGCCACGGGTCTGGTCGCTAGCTTTGCCCGGCCAGGCGGAAACCTTACCGGAGTGAGCGCGCTAGAGGAGGAGCTGAGCGGCAAACGCCTCGAGCTACTAAAAGAAACCTTTCCCAAACTGTCCCGGGTGGGGCTGCTTTGGAACGCAGCGGATTACGGCATGACGCTTAAATTCAGAGAGCTGGAGCGCGCGGCGCACGCTTTGCGGGTAACCGTGCAAGCTTCGGCGGTGCGCGAACCGAAAGATTTCGCCGCGGTTTTTTCGGAAATGTTACGCAAACGGCCAGACGCGCTATTTGTTATCACCGATCCCTTGACCCAGCTCAATCGAAAGCAAGTTGTCGAATTGGCGGCAGAGAATCGTTTGCCGGCGATGTACGAAAACGCTCCCTACGTCGATGCCGGAGGGCTCATGGCATATGGGCCCAATCCTGCGGAGACGTTGGAGCGAGCCTTGCACCACGTCGATAAAATACTTAAAGGGACGAACCCCAGAGATCTGCCGATTGAGCAGCCAACCAAATTCGAGTTCATCATCAATATGAAGACAGCAAACCAGATCGGTTTGACAGTGCCGCCGAACGTGCTGTCGCGGGCGGATAAGATTTTGCGATGAGGGCAATGTGTGGCGAGGACAGGCTGAACGGAGAACTGTGATGAACACTGGTCGCTGGCTGCTGATCACTATTATGCTTTTTGCTGCCTCGTCGCTCCAGGCGCAACAGCCAGCAAAGATTCCTCGGATTGGCTACATTTCGGGCACCGGCAACACAGCCGATCAGGGACCGTATGTCGAGGCTCTGCGCGATGGCTTGCGTAAACTCGGCTACATCGAGGGCAAGAGCTTCACGATCGAATATCGCGGCGCCGAGGGCAAGATGGAGCCAATTCCGCGCCTGGTCAATGAACTGGTGAAGCTTAACGTCGATGTGCTCGTCCTACCCCTCGTGGCGGCGATCCGCGCCGCCACGCAGGCGACCAAGACGATCCCCCTGGTAATGGTAACTCAAGTCGATCCAGTCGCAGCGGGGTTGATCAATAGCCTGGCTCATCCGGGCGGGAATATCACGGGAATCACCACTCTGCAGAGAGACTTAAGCGGCAAACGTCTGGAGCTGCTCAAGGAAGCGGCGCCGAAAATTTTGCGCGTCGGTGTTCTTCTCGATCCGAACGAGCCGGTCGCGACGCTGGGGCTCAAAGACTATCAGGCTGCGGCGCGCGCGCTCAAGCTGCAGGTTCAAGCGCTGGAAGTGCGCGGTTCAAACCCGGACATCGAGCGCACATTCCAAACCGCGGCCAATGGACGCTCGCAAGCGATCATCACGATCACCAACAACCCCCTATTTCGCAACGCTAAGCTGGTTGCGGAGCTGGCCATTAAGCATCGATTGCCTTCGATGTACGAAGGAAGCACTTGGGTCGAGGCCGGCGGCTTAATGTCTTATTCGGCGAACGATATCGAGGCATTTCGCCGCGCCGCCACTTACGTCGACAAAATATTGAAAGGCACCAAGCCCGCCGACCTGCCGGTCGAGCAGCCGACAAAGTTCGAATTAGTCATCAATCTCAAAACCGCCAAGCAAATCGGCCTGGCGATCCCACAATCATTGTTATTCCGGGCGGACAGGGTGATTAAATAGGCAACAGGCTTTAAGCAATCGCTCTAGTTAAACGG
>DASSGE010000110.1:0-4446 GCA_035693605.1 Binatia bacterium | reverse complement strand
AGTGATCTGGAAGTAGCCCAAGCGGAAGGGCAGGTCCAGACGACGGCGGCGCAGATTCCGGCCCTGGAAAGCGTACTCACGACAACCGTTTACCGCCTCGACACGCTTTTGGGCGGTCAACCGGGTATGTTATGGAAGGAATTGTCGCAGCCCGCCCTGATTCCGGCGTTGCCGCCGCAAGCTCAGGTGGGCCTGCCGGTTGAATTGCTGCGCCGCCGTCCTGACATTCGCCGGGCCGAGCGGCAATTGGCAGCCGCCACGGCGCAGGTGGGCGCGGCGACCGCGGATCTCTACCCAAAATTTTCATTGGTCGGCACATTCGGTTTGCAAAGTATCAGCGCCACTGATTGGTTCGCCGGTCAGAGTCGATTCTGGAGTATTGGACCGACAATCACGTGGCCGGTCTTCGACGGCGGTAAGATTCGCGCCAATATCGAAATCCGCAATGCGCAACAGGAGCAATCGCTCCGGTTGTATGAAAAATCAGTCCTAACCGGGCTTGCCGACGTCGAAAGTGCTCTGGTGAATTACAGCAGAGAACAAACGCGCTACGGGTCTTTACTGGAAGCTGTCAGTTCCAATCGACGCGCCCTGCGCAGCGCCGAAGATTTATACGTTCAAGGGCTCGTGCCGTTTCTGAATGTCCTGGATGCGCAGCGCAGCGTATATGCCGTGGAGGACGATCTGGCACAGAGCGAAGCCAATCTTGCCGCGAACCTAGTCGCGCTTTATAAAGCCCTAGGCGGCGGGTGGAACTCGCAGTAATCACTTGGTTGTCGTTTCAACCAAACCGGCGTGCGTCCACGGGCTACTGAGGGGGCTTGCCGCCGGAGTCGGATTGATCTATTTAAAGAAGGCTATCAAATACATTTCCCGAACCGCGAGAGGAGATCTCAATGAAAGATGGATTTAAAGTCATCGATGCCGACCGGCATATTTTGGAGCCGACCGATCTGTATCAGCGATATCTGCCGGAAAAGTTCAAAAGCAGGGTGCGCTTGGCCGGTCCGAACCAGACCGTCCGCGAAGTCGATGGCAAGCCGGTCTCCGACTCGGCAACGCGGCCAGGGCGGGTGATGGAAGATTACGGCTATATTTTTTCCGCTTCCAAGCGCTGGCGTGAGTGTTTCGCCGATGCATACGCCAACAAATTCGATCCTGCATCCAACCTTCGCGATATGGACCGTGAGGGAATCGACGTTTCCGTGCTGTTTCCGACTATCGGCCTATACATCATGTGGCGCGACGACATTGATCCGGAGCTGAGCGCGGCGATTTGTCGAGCGTACAATACTTGGCTCGCCGATTATTGCGATCACGATCGCAAGCGTCTGCATGGGGTCATGCTGATCCCCCTGCAGGATCCCAAACTTGCCGCGGCCGAAGTCAAATACGCCCGGGAAAAACTTGGATTGGTCGGCATCTTCTGGCGCCCAAATAAGATGTGCGGCCGGACCTTTTCCAGTCCCGATTATTTCCCGATCTATGACGTTTGTTCCGAATTGGGCGTGACCATTTGTGTCCATGAAGGGGCGCGCACGGTTCTGCCGCAAGCCGGTAACGATCGCTACAGCGAATTCGGCCGCCATGTTGCCTGTCATCCACTTGAACAGATGCTGTCCTGTTTGAACTTTTGCGCCGACGGGGTCCTGGAAAAATTCCCCAAGTTAAAGGTCGCTCACTTGGAATCGGGGTGCGGCTGGGTGCCGTTTTGGCTCGAGCGCATGGACGAGCACTGGGAACATGAATCGCACGGCTCGGCGAAGATCACCAAGGAGAAGCCGAGTTTCTATTTCAAGCGCAACTGCTGGGTCAGCTCCGAAGCGGGCGAGGAACTTGCTCCGGTTTTCGTCGAACATGTCGGCGACGATTATCTGATGATCGCCACTGACTATCCGCACAGTGATGCGATCGACAAGTTCCCCGATAAGACCGTCGGGGCGATCAGCAGCAACGACAAGATCTCGCGCGCATCACGCACCAAGATCTTGTGGGACAACCCCAGCAAGGCGTTTGGTTTAGGGGCGTAAGACAGGATCGTTAGTCGGTTAGTTTAAACAAAAAGGCCCAGGGTCGCTCACCTGGGCCTTTTTGTTTTTTCAAGGCGCCGCGTTCCGTCGTTTAAGAACGCGAGCGTATTTAAATCAAGGCTCAAGAGGGGACGGGGATAGAATGGGGAACGGTAAAAGTGAAAGTCGAGCCTTCGCCCGGGCGGCTTTCGACGCGAATGTCGCCATTCATCAGATCGAGGTAATTTTTGACGATGCTCAAGCCTAGACCAACGCCATTGAATTCTCCGGTGTGAGCCTCCCTGATTTGTTCGAACGCGTTGAAAATTCTCGCCATATCCTGAGGGTCGATGCCAATGCCGCTGTCAGCGACGCAAAATTCGATGCAACTCTTGTCAGGGCGATTTTTGACCCGCAGTTTTATCTGGCCCTTGGGCGTAAACTTAAAAGCATTGCCTATGAGATTTTGCAAAATCTCCTCTAGCTTGGTTTCATCCGTGGTGATTTCGGGCAGATCGTGATCGACGTCCCAATCCACTTCCAGGCGTTTCGAACGATTAAGTTGTTCGACGTGGCTTTGAACATGCGCGAGCACTTCGTCGATATCGACGGTGCTTAACTCCAAAGACATTTTTTTTGCGTCTAAGCGTGAAAGCGCTAAAACGTCATTGACGAGCTTTAGGAGAAAACGCGAATGATGGCGGATCTTTTCCATTGAGGTTTTTTGTTCGGCATTAATGGGTCCCCAGAAACCATCGCTGGTCAATTCCGCATTACCCATAATTACATTGAGTGGCGTGCGCAATTCATGCGACATAGCCGAGATGAATTCTGACTTGGCTTGATTAGCTTGGTCCAATTCTTTGTTAGTTCTGCTGAGCTCTTCGGTCTTGGAATGTACTTGTTCAAAAAGCCGGGCATTGTCTGCTGCGACGCCGATCTCTTGGGTAATGGACTCGATGAGCTGCAATTCATCCAAGGCGAAGTGATGTTTTGCTCTGCTCGCCAAGTGCAATACGCCGATGACTTTGTCTTTTGCCTTGATCGGGAACCCCGCTATGCTGGCGAAGCTCAGATTAGCAACGACACTCTGCCGGTCTGTGCTGGCTTCATCGAAGCTTTCGAATACCAAGCGTTCACCGGAGCTCAAAATTTTCCCGATCACGGCCGAGGAAATGTCTTTTCGACTCAAAATTCTGATCGTCTCTGCATCGATTCCCGTATGGGACTTTAAATCGAATTCTTCGCCAGAGCGGCCCAGCATGTAAATCCAGGAGGCGTCGAAATTCAGGGTTTTCGTCATTCTATCGATAGCGGTATGGAGCACTATGTCGAGATTTAGGGACTGGTTCACCGCTTCGCCGATGCTGTTGAGCACGGACAATTGCTGAGCCTTTTTCTCAGATTCGCGGTATAGATTTGCCTTTTCGACAGCGACGGCGAGATTTTCCGAAATGGCTGTCAGCAGGCGTGTTTCATCTGGCGCGAGTTTTCGGGGAGACTGTGCGCTGAAAAGTATGACGCCAAATATGCGCGTTTTCGTTCTAATTGGAATGACCGCGAAAAATCCGAAATTGGCGTTGGCCGTAGCTTTAGTCGTGCTCAGTCGCGCGTATCGCGGATCGGTCCTAACGTCCTCGAATATCATTGGTTCGCCAGTCTCGGCGACGTGTCCGATCACACCCTTTCCGCGTTGAAACCTTTGAACCGCGGTTTCTTGCTCCGGATTGGCTGCAAAGGATGCTTGCAGCTCGAGTGTGTCCCGTTCGGCATTGAAGAGGAAAACGCGGATACTTTCAAAGCGGAAAATCTCCATGGTCTTCGAAATGATCGCATTCAAGATGTCGTTCAGCGCCAACGATTCATTGACCGCCGTGGTTACGCTATAGAGAGCGGAAACTTCCTTGGTCCTCTGCTCTACTTTCTGCTCCAATGTGGCGTAGGAGTTCTGCAGGGCGATCGTCATCTTATTAAATTCGGTCGCTAACTCTTCGATCTCATCGCCGGTTGTGACATTGGTTCTATGTTCGAGGTTCCCGGCGCCAATGGCAGCTACATCCTCGCGGAGTGCTTGTATCGGTCTCGTTATTCTTTGGCTGCCCCAAGCTATAATTGCAGCTCCGATGAACAGACCGATTACGAGGAAAAGCAGTGCCGAGCGCTTGAGTATTTCTACGTTAGCTAACGCGGCGTCGACGGGCTCCTCCAGAATGACCGCCCAGCCCAACTCAGGTACGGGGGCGTAAGTCACTAGCACAGGATTGCCCGTCAGACCCTTACCTTCGTGCGCGGGAGTTTTGTCGGCCATGATCGGGTTGGTCAGAAACTTTTTGACACCATCTACCTGACGCAGGTTCAAGCGTTTCAGTACTAATCCCGGATCTTTATGAGCAATAAGATTTCCTTGCCCGTCGACCAGGTATGCGTGGCCGGCCAT
>DASSGE010000109.1:0-2725 GCA_035693605.1 Binatia bacterium | reverse complement strand
GTTGCCGTACCAGAAAGCACGCATGCCCAAACCTTCGTCGGCATCTTTCGCTTGAACCATCTTCGCTTCGGAATAAAAATCGCCTTGGTCTGCGGTGATTTTCGGCTCGTAGGGATTGTTGAAATACATGTCGGGTTCGGGCAAGGCGGACATCGCCATCGGCATATAGCTATAGTGGAAAAGCTTGACCGGCTTGTCGCCCGTCATGTTGCTGAACACATGCCAGTGGTTACGTGGCACGAGGAACATGGAATGTTCCTGCCATTCAAAGTTTTTCTTGGCTTTGCCTTCACCAGCCCAGACAGTAGTCAGACCGCGGCCGGACAGCACGTAAACAATTTCATCGAGAGCGAATTTAACCGGCGGTAGGGATTTGCCCGGAGGAACTTCCGTGACGCGCGACGCGCTTACGCCTTCTTGGCCAAGCAGCTGAATGAACGCAGCTTTGCAGCCTCGCTCTTCCCACCATTCCAACTCGACGGTGCGAAGATCTGGAATGAAATAGCCCGTATGGATCGGAATACCTTTGGACTTCATCCATCGATCGTAGGTAAATTCCTTGCTCCACATGGTAATGACCGGTTCTTGTTTAGCTGCTTCAGCCATAATAGTTCCTCCTTACTGCCTTCTTGTTACCTTCATTCTTATCGTCTTGTTTCTTTACTAGCAACCTGGAGCCGGGCCAGTGCGCGTCGTTGCGCCTCTTCGAGTTGCGCGAACTCAGGATCTTCAAAATTAAGCTCGCCCATACGCTTTTCAGCTCGCTCCTTGGCCCGCTGCGCGCGTGCCGTGTCGATCTCGCCGGCGAACTCAGCCGCCGGGGCAAGAACGGTCATGACGTTGTCCAATACCTCGGCATAGCCGCCCGCGATCACCAAGGTATGACGGGCCGCCCCTTGTTTGTAGCTCATTTCTCCGGGAACAAGAGTCGACAAGAACGCGATGTGATTGGGTAAAACCCCAAACTCGCCCAGTTCCCCGGGAGCGCTGACCTCGTCGACCTCTTCTTCGAGAACCAGCCGGCTCGGCGTTACAACTCTCAGTTTAATCTTGTCTGCCATGGGAAATACCCAAGCGCGAGGCAAAGGGCACAAGGCTCGAGCCCAAAGTCCGGCTCATGCCTCATGCCTCACACCCCAGGCCTAACCTAAGCTGCCGCCATCTTTTTAGCTTTTTCTTGGACCTGTTCGATGGTGCCAACCATGTAAAAAGCCTGTTCAGGGATATCGTCGTGTTTGCCTGCGACGACTTCCTTAAAGGCGCGGATCGTGTCTTTCAATTCGACGTAGGCCCCGGCGATGCCGGTAAACTGTTCGGCAACATGGAACGGCTGAGACAGGAAGCGCTGCACTTTGCGCGCTCGTGCAACGGTTAATTTATCGTCTTCGGAAAGCTCGTCCATGCCGAGAATGGCGATGATATCCTGCAAGTCTTTATAGCGCTGCAATAGCAACTGCACCGACCGGGCAACTTCATAGTGTTCCTGACCGACAACTAAAGGATCGAGAATGCGCGAAGTCGAGTCGAGTGGATCGACGGCCGGATAAATACCCAATTCGGCGATTTGCCGGGAAAGAACCGTGGTCGCGTCCAAATGCGCGAAGGTGGTCGCCGGCGCCGGGTCGGTCAAGTCGTCGGCTGGGACATAAATCGCTTGTACCGAGGTGATCGAACCCTTGCGCGTCGTCGTGATGCGTTCTTGCAGCTCGCCCAAGTCAGTCGACAAGGTCGGCTGATAACCGACGGCAGAAGGCATGCGGCCGAGCAAGGTGGAAACTTCCGAGTTGGCTTGGGTGAAACGAAAGATGTTATCCAGGAACAATAACACGTCGCGGCCTTCATCGTCACGGAAGTATTCCGCCAAGGTCAAGGCGGTTAACGCGACGCGGGCGCGTGCTCCAGGCGGCTCGTTCATTTGACCGTAGACCAGCGAAGCCTTGTTGATAACGCCTGACTCCTTCATTTCAAGCCAGAGATCGTTGCCCTCACGGGTACGCTCCCCGACACCGCCGAAGACCGAGTAACCGCCATGCTTTTGGGCGACGTTGTTGATCAATTCCATCAAAATGACGGTCTTGCCGACTCCCGCGCCGCCAAACAAGCCGACCTTACCACCACGGGCATACGGCGCGAGCAAATCGACGACTTTAATGCCGGTTTCGAGTGCTTGAACCTTGGTTTCCTGATCGACAAACTCCGGCGCGGAGCGATGAATGGGGGAGGTTTTCTTCGTGCTGATCGGGCCAGCTTCATCGACCGGTTCGCCGATAACGTTGATGATCCGTCCGAGAGTTTCTTCTCCCACCGGCACGCTGATACCCGCCCCGGTGTCCAGTACATCCATGCCGCGGACTAAACCTTCGGTGGTGTCCATGGCGATACAGCGCACGGTGTTTTCACCCAAGTGCTGCGCCACTTCGATAACAAGATTCCACTGCGCGTCGCTGATCGCCGGATTGGTGATTTTTAGCGCGTTATAAATCGGCGGCAGCGCGCCGTCAGAAAACTCGACATCGACGACCGCACCTAAAACTTGGGTGAGTTTACCCGTACTCATTTTATAACCCCTCCGAGATTCGTGTTCGTGCTTCGTGCTCGTGACTTCATGATCCGAGTCTCCCAGAACACGATCACGAGAACGATCACGCCGTTATTTCAGTGCTTCCGCCGTACCGACGATTTCTAACAACTCGCGGGTGATCGAAGCCTGGCGGGCGCGGTTCAT
>DASSGE010000108.1:0-2998 GCA_035693605.1 Binatia bacterium | reverse complement strand
AGATTCAATTGCAAGCGCGCTAGGGGTTAGCTACGCGCGATGGAGTGAAATATGGCACGTATCGCAGGGGTTGACTTACCGAGGGCCAAACGGATGGAAATCGCGCTTACCTATGTCTACGGCATCGGCCGTAGCACGTCGCGCGATATTCTTCAGGCTGCCGGGGTTTCGTTGGATTTGCGCAGCGACGATTTGAGCGACGACGATGTCGCTAAGATTCGTCAAGTTCTCGATCAAAGTTATAAGGTCGAAGGTGATCTCCGTCGGGAAGTGACCGGCAATATTAAACGGCACCTCGATATGGGATCGTACCGTGGTCTGCGCCATCGCAAGAACTTACCGGTGCATGGCCAGCGCACTCATACCAATGCGCGCACTCGTAAGGGTCCGCGAAAAACTGTTGCGGGCAAAAAAACCGCTCCGTCTAAAGGCTAAAGTAAACTAGGAGAATTTCCATGGCAGATGCTGCGGATGAAAAGAAGAGCGAAGGGCCGGGGGGCGATGCTAAGGCCGTTGACAAGGCGGCGGCGCGCAAACGGCGTGGGCGCAAGAATATCGCCGAGGGCGTGGTGCATATCCATTCCACTTTCAATAATACTATCGTGACGATCTCGGATTATCAGGGTAACGTCATTTCCTGGTCGAGCGCCGGTGCGATGGGTTTCAAAGGCTCGCGCAAAGGCACCCCGTTCGCCGCCCAACAGGCAGCGGATAGCGCCGCTAAGAAAGCTATGGACCATGGCCTACGCACGGTACAAATTTATGTTCGAGGTCCTGGTGCCGGACGCGAGTCGGCGCTGCGCGCCCTGCAATCTGCGGGTATCAGTATCAGTCTCATCAAAGATGTCACACCGATTCCGCACAACGGTTGTCGTCCGCCTAAACGACGGCGGGTCTGATTTTTAGAGGAGGAAGCAAGTTTGGCTAGATATATAGAATCGGTTTGCCGCCTTTGCCGGCGCGAGAATCTGAAACTCTTTTTAAAGGGGGAGCGCTGTTATACCGACAAGTGCGCCATAGAACGACGCACGTACCCGCCCGGGCAGCATGGCCAGGGGCGGCCCAAATTCTCGGAATACAGCATTCAGCTGCGCGAAAAGCAAAAAGTAAAGCGTATGTACGGTCTTTTGGAAAACCAGTTCCGGCGCACCTTCGCTGAAGCGGCTCGCACCAAAGGCATTACCGGCGAAACTCTGTTAGTGCTACTTGAACGGCGGCTCGACAATGTTGCCTATCGGATGGGTTTTGCCAGCTCGCGAGCCGAGGCTCGCTCTTTGGTGCGCCATGGCCATATTCTAGTGAACGGCAAAAAGGTGAATATCCCTTCCTACACGGTGCGCGTGGGCGACGTGATTTCCGTGAAGGAGCCTAGCCGGCAGATTACCCGTGTGATGTCTGCTTTGGAAGGCGCCCAGCGGCGTGGTGTCCCGGATTGGGCCGAGGTCGATCGCGAAGCGTTCAGCGGGCGCATCAAAATCCTGCCGACGCGCAGTGATATCACCATGCCGATCAACGAAAAACTGATCGTAGAATTGTATTCAAAATAAGTTGGGAACTTTGGGAGACGATATGTCGACAATGTACAAGCATTGGACGGAGCTGATCAAACCCAAACAGTTGGAGGTGGAAGAGCGAACTCTGACCTCGACGTTTGGACGTTTTACGGCGGAGCCGTTCGAGCGCGGGTTCGGTCAAACCATCGGTAACTCGGTACGCCGAATCCTCTTATCCTCGCTGATGGGCGCTTCCATCGTTGCGGTTCGTATCAAGGGCGTTCTACACGAATTCTCAACGGTCGCCGGGGTCACCGAAGATGTTGCCGAGATCATTTTAAATTTAAAAGAGGTTCGCCTGCGGCTGAACGAGGGCGAGCAAGCCACCTTAAAGATCGATGCCAAAGGTCCGGGCGTAGTGTGCGCCAAGGAGATCAGCGGCTCGGCGTCAGTCGACATCCTCAATCCTGATCACAAGATCGCGACTCTATCGCGCGACGGCAAGCTCGAGATGGAATTGCTCGTCAAGCTCGGCCGTGGTTATGTGCCGGCAGAGCGCAACAAAGAAGAGAATGCGCCGGTCGACACCATTTTCATCGATGCGATTTTTTCGCCGGTGTTGAAGGTGAACTTCACAGTCTCCAACGCGCGGGTCGGTCAGCGTACCGACTACGATCGCTTAGTGTTCGATGTACATACCGACGGCAGCGTCAAACCTGATGATGCCATGGCCTATGCAGCGAAGATTTTGCAAGATCAGGTCAGCATTTTCGTCAACTTCCAAGATGAACCACGGCCTGAGAAGCGCGACGACGGCCCGGCAATCCCGCTCAACGAGAATTTATTTCGCAGCGTCGACGAACTAGAATTCTCGGTGCGCTCGCAAAATTGCCTGCAGAACGCCGATATTAAGTATATCGGTGAGCTGGTGCAAAAGAGTGAACAAGAGATGCTACGGACCAAAAACTTCGGCCATAAATCTTTGAACGAGATCAAGGAAATATTGCGCGAGATGGGACTGGAGCTGGGGATGAAAGTGGATCACTTTCCGACTCGCGCCGAAATCGAAGCCCGTAAGCGTGAAATTACTAAGGAGTAGCTTGAGCCATGCGTCATCTCAAATCCGGCCGGCAACTAAGCCGCAACTCCAGCCATCGCTGGGCATTGATGCGCAATCTGATCACCGCGCTGTTGCGCGAGGAAAAGATTCAAACGACCGATCCTAAGGCGAAAGAATTGCGCCGCTGGGTCGATCGGGTCATCACTCTTGGCAAACGCGGCGACTTGCATGCGCGGCGCCAAGCGGCCGCCATTATCTTCGATAAGACTGTAGTCAAGAAACTGTTTGATACCATTGGACCGCGCTTCAAGGACCGCCCCGGCGGTTTCACCAGAATCATCAAGCTGGGGATTCGCCACGGCGACGCCGCGCAGATGGCCTTGATAGAATTGGTTGGTGGCGAAGCGAGCGCCGAGGCTTCTTCGGGCGGCGCCAAAAAGGGCCG
>DASSGE010000107.1:0-8615 GCA_035693605.1 Binatia bacterium | reverse complement strand
CGCGGTCGCCTTTCAGGACCGGCGAAAGCTCCCCAAGACTCCGATCCCTTTTGACTCTGATTTTCGTTCTTGTTAACGAGTTTGATACTCGTTAGGAAATATTCTTGAAAGCGATACGCATTCACCAACATGGCGGCGTCGAACAATTGCGTTACGAAGAGACAGCCGATCCCGAGCCCCATTCACCCGATGATGTCGTCGTTCGCCTCAAAGCGGCTGCCGTCAATTTGTCCGACATCGAGGTTCGTCACGGAATCACAGGAAAGCGACTGTGCCTGCCGCGGATTCTCGGCAGCGATGGGGCCGGTGTGGTCGCTGCGGTTGGCAACGGCGTCAATGAACTTAAGATCGGTGACAGAGTTTGCCTTTATCCGCAGAGCGGCTGTACCGCCTGTTGGGCTTGCCGCGGCGACCAACCACATCTCTGCGAACAGCCGCAGCGTCTTGGAGAACACGTCGACGGAACCTATGCCGAGTTTCTCCGGGTGCACAGACGAAACTGCTTTCTGCTGCCCCAGGAACTTGCGTTCGAACAAGCCGCGGCCATTCCAGTCGCCTATCTCTCGGCTTGGCGGATGCTGGTAACAGACGCAGAACTGAAGCCTGGAGAATCGGTATTGATTCGCGGTATCGACAACTCTGTTGCTACGGCGGCCCTGCAATTGGCGATGACTCTGAGAACCCATACGATCGTGACCGCGGATAGCGCTGAGAAACTTTCCAAAGCGTTAAGACTGGGGGCAAACCACGGCATCGATGAAGGTAGTCAAGATTTTCCATTGGAAGTGCGGCGCCTTACCGGCAAGCGTGGTGTTGACGTGGTCGTTGACTGTGTCGGCGGCGAAAGCTGGGCAAAGAGCTTGGCTGCCCTCAATCGAGATGGACGACTGGTGACGTGCGGTGCCAGCGCCGGCACGCAGCCAGCAACCGATCTGCGGCGAATTTTTTGGCATCATCTGAAAGTTCTCGGCTCATCCCTCGGCAGCCGTGATGAATTGCGCAGCGTTCTCGCCTACATCACCACCAGCCAAATCAAACCGATTATCGACAAAATCTATCCATTAGCTGACGCCCCGCAAGCACAACAACGTTTGGCTGAAGGCGACCATTTCGGCAAGATCGTTTTGCGTATTGATGGTTAAGCCGGAGCATAGCGGCCGATTATGAAAATTATTGGTGGAGTTGCCCGCGGCCGAAAGCTCAAAGTACCTAAAGGACATGCCGTGCGGCCCACGGCGGCGCGAGTCAAGGAGTCGCTATTTAATATTTTGCCCCATGATTTTTCTGGGCTGCGGGTGCTCGACCTATTCGCCGGCAGCGGCAACGTCAGCATCGAAGCTCTCAGCCGCGGTGCCATCGCGGCAGTATTGATCGACGAATCGGCACGCTCCGCCGCGGTGATTCGCGAGAATTTAACTCGGCTGGATTTGTATCGTCGGGCGCAAGTCTGGGTCGCTCCGGTCGCGCGCGCACTTCGAAAACTCGATCAAGCCGGCGAGAAGTTCGATCTGATCTTTCTCGACCCACCTTACGACAAGGGGTTGGTAAGCACGACCTTACGCGATATCGGCAAGAGCTCACTTCTCAGTCCCACCGCTATCGTCGTCGTCGAACATAGCGAGCGGGAAACGGTCAACTCCATTTACGGCAATCTCATATTGAATGATCGGCGCCGTTATGGTGATACTTGCCTGTCATTCTTCCACCGACAACAAATTGTGAATTCCACTGCGCAAGGACCAACCTAATGGCTAACAACGATCTCGCGATCTATCCCGGCTCCTTCGACCCCATTACTAACGGCCATGTCGACTTGGTAAACCGTACCCTCCGAGTCTTTGACAAAGTCGTCATCGCCATTGCAACCAATCCCGACAAAGATCGCTCTCTGTTCACGGTCCAGGAACGTTTGCAGCTAATCAACGAGGTTTTTGCCGGTGCCAATGGCCGGGTGAGCGCCGATTCGTTTCAAGGCCTGTTGGTCGACTACGCCGAGCGCAGAGGCGCGACTGTCGTGATCCGCGGCCTCCGAGCAATCTCCGATTTTGAATATGAATTTCAAATGGCGATGATGAACCACCGGCTCAAGCCGAAGCTGGAAACTTTTTTCATGATGACCGGTGAGTCTGAGTTCTACACCAGCTCGCGGCTGGTCAAAGAAGTCGTCAGTCTCGGCGGCAACGTCGCCGGCCTCGTGCCGGACAATGTGCTCAAGAAACTCAAAGAGAAATTCAAAGCCTAAGGATAAGGATCTTGGCCATGACGCAACTGGCAGAACGAACCAAACTGATCAAACCCTCGGTCACCTTGGCGATCGCCGCCAAAGCCGGCAAGCTGCGCGCCGAAGGCGTCGATGTCGTCAATTTCTCTGCCGGCGAACCGGATTTCGATACACCCGAGCATATCAAAGCCGCCGCCATCGATGCGTTGCGCAAAGGCTTGACCAAGTACACGGATGTCAAAGGCATCGAACCATTGCGCGAGGCAATCGTGCAAAAATATCAAAAAGAATATGGCCTCAGCTATCGCAAGGAAGACGTCATTGTCAGCTGCGGCGCCAAGCACTCGCTCTATAACCTGCTTCAAGCTGTGGTCAATCCCGGCGACGAAGTGTTGATCCCGGCACCCTATTGGGTGAGTTACGCCGATATGGCGCTGCTGGCCGGCGGCGTACCGAAGCTCATCGGCACTGACGAGTCCACCGGTTTCCGGATCACGCCGGAAAAACTGCAGGCGGCCCTCACGGCCAGGACCAAAGTTTTTTTCTTGAACAGTCCGTGCAACCCCACCGGTGCGACTTACCGCAAGGATGAGCTATTGGCCATCGGTAGGGTTCTGGAAAAACATCAGTGTCTGATTTTTGCCGACGATATTTACGAGAAAATTACTTATGACGGCTTTCAAGTGCATAACATCGTCGCGCTCTGTCCGAACCTAAGCGAGCGCACGATCATCATCAACGGTGTTTCAAAAACCTACGCCATGACCGGCTGGCGCATCGGCTATGCCATGGGCGCCAGTGATATTATCGCCGCGGCAGGTAAAATTCAGAGTCAGAGCACTTCCAATCCAACCTCCATCGCCCAGTGGGCGGCGTTGGAAGCCGTGCGAGGCCCGCAGGATGCCGTCGCGACGATGGTCCAAGAGTTCCACATACGGCGCAACGTTATCGTAGAGCGGCTGAATACGATTCCGGGAATTCGCTGCCTCAAACCGGAAGGAGCGTTTTACGTTTTTCCCAATATCAACGCTCTGATCGGAAAATCTGCCAACGGCAAAACGCTATCGTCTCCCTGTGATGTTGCCGATTATTTGCTCGAGGAAGCCCAAGTCGCCGGCGTGCCCGGCGAAGACTTCGGCTCACGACAGCATATCCGATTCTCCTACGCGACCTCGCTCGCTGACATCGAAAAAGGCTGCACGCGCATAGCCGAAGCCGTTGCAAAGCTCGCTTAACTAGGCTTGGGCCGCTGGCCGCTTTTCTTGAAGTGAAAATAATCGCGCAGGATTGTAGCGTGATCGAATGCCAGCGGCGTAGGCAAGCTATTTTCAAAAAATATTTTTGCCGCGCGCGCGTCGTCCGCGCCCCGCGGAGTACCCTGTGCGACTGCAATGAACACCACCGCCAACGTGTGATGGCGCGGGTCGCGCTGTGGATCGGAGTAGGTGTAGAACTGCTCGATTAACTTCACGTCTAAACAGGTTTCTTCCTTGGCTTCCCTCACCGCCGCGCGCTCAACACTTTCGCCATAATCGACAAATCCTCCCGGGATGGCCCAGCCCGGCGGCGAATTTTTTCTCTCGATGAGCACGATGCCGCCGCCGATCTCAATAATTACGTCTACAGTCGGAAATGGATTGCGCAAACTTTCACTCATGCCGCTTCCCTACCTTGACTAGAGGTAAAGCGCAAGGTAGAAAGATCACTCGACACTTTATCGCGGGGTGGAGCAGTCTGGCAGCTCGCAAGGCTCATAACCTTGAGGTCCCGGGTTCAAATCCCGGCCCCGCAACCACTACAGCTAAGGGGCCGCCGGGGCCCCTTTTCAATTACCCTCGGGCAGGTCCACGCTGTGCCTATAGATTTTTTCAAGCTAAGATATTTCGTCCAACAGCGTCAAAGTAACAAATAATCGAAACCATTCGATGGAGTGCTTACAAACCATATACCCGCTCATTCTGCTTAGATCGCTTGGTGTGTTCCTGCTGCTCGGCTTAAGCAATCCGGCCTGGCCGTCGCACCACTATACCGCCAAGCAGATGGAAGCATTGGCAAGTCGCGTCGGACAGACCTATTGGAGCCAGCCGGTAGACGGCAAGGGGCCGAGTTTCGCCACCGCTCCAACGTCCAAAGCCCAAGTCGCACGCCTCGACGCGGTTGAGTCATTCCAGATCACCGCGCTGGTCGGTCAAGCTGCAAAAAATCCCTATTACAAAATCAAGCGAGAGAATGGCCAAGAAGGCTACATTAGCCCCGAGCAATTTCTCGAAGCGCTCAATCTTACGATAGTCACCACCGATCCGCTCGCCGAAGACAAAAGAAAAGTCGCCGAAGCCGCTGAAGTCGACAAGAAGCGTGTAGAGTGGATCAGGGCGCAACCGTGGTCGCCGGCGATCAAAGAAGCTGCAATTAAGAAACAGCCGATTCCCGGACTTAATACTAATGAAATAAAAAATGTGCTTGGGCCACCGAGTCGGGTGACTAAAGTCCGAGGCCCCATCAAAGTTGCCGAAGAACACTGGCTCTATCCTGACGGGACGTTATTGATATTTCAAAACAGCCTATTGATCAGAGTTGAGCGCAAGGAAAGCAAATAGATTTCCACTAGCTAAAGGCGTAGCTTGCGCAGTTTCTCCTGGCGCTTGCGCTCGACTTTAGACAGACGATGGGCACGATTTCGCTCGGACATTTGCCCTGCCGAATCATCGTCAAAGCCATCCGTCATGGCATAATCCAAAGTTTTTAAAATCTCGCTGAACTCCTGGGCGTGAATCGCCACGGCGCCGAAGCGCTCAACGGCGCTGCGGATTTCCCGATCGGACGATACCACCACTGCGTTACTGTTTTTCTCGCGGGCCAAACGGATAATTACCGCATCGGCTTTTTCACCCAGGCGTGAAAACACGATCCTGATTCCATCCTGAGCACGGTGAGTTTCATTCGCCGAACCGGAATGCCAGCCATCGAAAACGACGGTCAAATTCAGCATTTTTAACTGGCGATAGCGCACCAGATGATCGATCAGTAAATTGCGGCTCTGTTCCAGTCCCCGGTCAAGGCGCCGATCGAGTGCCAGCAGATTGTAGCCGTCGATAATCAAGTCCATGCTGACAGATCGTAGCGATTTCTCACAGGCAGCGCAAAAGCGCGGCTCGTCCGAGTGGTTGTCAAAGCTGCAAAAAACAGGTAAAACCATGGCGATTTTCTATTGGAGGACCGCAAGCTTGTCCCTATCCATCAAAAAAGCCAAACGGATTAATGATTTACCGCCCTATTTGTTCGCCGAAATAGACCGTCGCAAACGTGAGGCCCTGAATCGGGGCGTCGATCTGATCGATCTTGGCATCGGTGATCCCGACATCCCGACACCCGCTACCGTGGTCGAAAAGCTCCTGGAAGGTGCGACTCGACCAGTCAATCATCGCTACCCGAACAGTTCGGGCATGCTTGAGTTCCGGCAAGCGGTAGCGAACTGGTATAAAACACGTTTTGATGTGAACTTGGACCCTGGAACGGAGGTCTGCTCGTTGATTGGCTCTAAAGAAGGCATCGGCAACATGGCCGTGGCTTTCGTCGACCCTGGCGACATCGTCTTGGTGTCGAGCCCTTGCTATCCAGTCTATCATATCGGCACTGCATTCAACGGCGGTAAAAACTACTTTCTGCCATTGAAAAAAGAAAACCGGTTCTTACCCGATTTGGACGCAATCCCCGAGGATATCGCTAAGCAGGCCAAGCTGCTATGGATCAATTACCCGAATAATCCCACTGCCGCGGTGGCGGATAAGGATTTTTACCAGCGCGTTGTAACATTCGCCAATAAGTACAACGTCATTGTTTGCCATGACGCCGCCTACACTGAAATGGGCTACGACGGCTACCGTCCGATGAGCTTTCTCGAAGTCGATGGCGCCCGCGAAGTCGGCATCGAATTTCATTCGCTGTCAAAGACCTTCAACATGACCGGGTGGCGCATCGGCATGGCCGTGGGTAATCCAGAACTCGTTGGCGGCTTAGCCCAAGCTAAATCCAATCTCGATTCCGGCATTTTCCAGGCGGTGCAAGAAGCCGGTATCGAAGCGCTCAGATTAGGCGATCAAATCGTCGAGCCGTCGCGCAAAATTTATCAAGAGCGACGCGATATTTTGGTCGACGGTTTGCGCGCCGCGGGATTGGAATGTGAGAAGCCGAAGGCGACATTCTACGTTTGGGTAAGCTGCCCCAAGGGCCTGTCCTCCGCCGATTTCACCACCAAACTGCTCGATGACGCGGGCGTCGTCACCACTCCAGGCAATGGGTTCGGTGAAGCCGGCGAAGGCTATGTCCGATTTACGGTCTGTGTCGACAAAGAACGACTTCGGGAGGTTGCGGAAAGGGTTCGTCGAGTCAAGCTTTAGTAACGCCCTGTCCCAAACGGCACCATGGCTACCGCCATCACGCATCAAGTTTACATCGGCATCGGCTCCAACGTCGGCAACAAGCGGGAAAATTTTTTCGAGGCTGTCGAACGTGTCGGCAAACTGCCTGATACCCGGGTCATCAAGGAGTCGTCGCTTTATGAAAGCGAACCTCTAGGCGATTCCAAAGACTGGTACGTTAACGGCGCAATTGAAATTGAAACCAAGTTCAAGCCCGAGGTGCTGCTCGAGAAATTCAAAAACATCGAGCGTGCCATGGGCCGCAAAAAGGTTAAGAAACGTTGGGGCGCACGAGTCATCGACCTCGATATCTTGCTCTACGATTTGGCCGTGGTGAAGAAGAAAAACCTGCGCATTCCGCATCCGGAAATGCCGAGCCGCAAATTTGTCCTGATCCCGTTGAGCGAAATCGCGCCGCAGGTCATTCATCCGGAACTGGGGGTGACAATCTCCGAGCTGCTCATCAACGTCAAAGACGACAAAAAGATCCATCTCTTTCATACCTAGAAGCACTGCTCCCGATCCGCTAGGAGCGTTATGACACTGCTCCGCTTAGTTTTTCTTTTCATCATTATTTACATCGTTTACTCGGCGTTGAAGCCGCTGCTGCGGGGCCGTGTAAAGCCGGCGGATCCAGCGCAACTCGGCGAGCAAATGGTCCTCGATCCCCAGTGCCAGACCTATGTGCCTAAATCGGAAGCCGTAGTTCGCCAAGGACGATTTTTTTGCAGTGAAGAGTGCGCCCGACGCTATTTAGTCGGTTAATGCCTGCAGAATCTTATCGTGGACAGCATCGAAACCACCGTTGGACATCACCAGCAGGACATCACCGGTCCGGCTATTGCGGGCCACATATTCGGCAATGTCCGCCGATCCGGCGATTGTCAGTGCCCGCCCAGCACCGCCAACGCGGTTGATCTCACTGACCATTCCATCGACTGACAATCGTTGGTCTTCCGGGACTTTCTCCGGCTGGTAAACAGCGGCGACAATGGTTTTGTCAGCCAGCGCCAACGCCGCGGCGAATTCTTTCTCGAAAACGTTACGTTTGCTGGTATTGCTGCGCGGCTCGAAAATCGCCCAGAGTCTACGACCCGCGTAAGCACCGCGCATCGCTTCGATAGTTTCCCGCACCGCGGTTGGATGATGGGCGAAGTCGTCGATCACCAACACGCCGCGCTTTTCTCCGCGCACTTCTTGGCGCCGTTTGACCCCTTTGAAAGTGCGAAAACCCTCAATCAGGCGACCGTGAGCAATTCCCAAGCTGCGGCCCATGACATATACCGCCAAGGCATTTTTGACATTGTGCCGGCCGATTACCGACGCCTCGATCGACCCTTGCGATTGGCCTTTGAAACAGGCCTCGAAAATACTTCGCCCTTGGTCAAATCTTATATTCTTGGCGGTCCAATCACCGGATTCGCCGTAGGTGGTCAAATGAGCTTTGGCGTCGCGCGCTACCGCGACGGCCTCCGGATAATCACTGCAAACAACTACCGAACCATCCGCCGGAACTATGTCGATGAGCTTGGCAAAGGCGCTCTTCACATGATCGAGATCGCGATAGATATCGGCGTGGTCGAATTCGATGCTTGTTAGGATGACGTTTCTCGGTCGGTAGTGCAGAAACTTGGGGCCCTTGTCGAAAAAGGCAGTATCGTACTCATCCCCTTCGAGCACGACATGCTCACCTGTGCCGGCATTCCAACCACTGCCGAAATTCACCGGCACACCACCGACGAAGAATCCAGGAGCGAGTCCCGCGCTGGTGAGCACCCAGGCAGCCAAGGCGCTCGTTGTAGTCTTTCCATGCGTTCCGGCGATCACGAGCGAGCGGCGCTCGCCGATGAGGAAGCGTCCCAGCGCCTGGGGGAAGGAAATGTACTCAATACCTTGGGCCAAGACGGCTTCGGCCTCGGGATTGTTGCGCGATACGGCGTTGCCGATGACCACGAGATCAGGTCGCGGAACCAGAT
>DASSGE010000106.1:0-9105 GCA_035693605.1 Binatia bacterium | reverse complement strand
TCCGGGATTCGGTCGATGTCACGCCTAAACAATTTCCCTGAATGAAACTCGGCGAAATGATGCCGGTCATTGTAAAGATTGATCGGACCGCCGATCAGCTGCCGGCCGGTCAGGTACGGCAGAAAGGCAGACAGGTAAATGCCGTCATAAACAAAGCCAGTTTCGTCACCGGATTCCTCAAAGAGCACTCGGGCTTCGCGCGGAGTTTCACGGGCAACCCAGTCAATAATGGCGGCTATTTGCGGACGCATCTCGGTGCGCGCTCGGAGTTTGGCAGTCGATTCCGTGTGCAGAACATTTATCGCAAACGCCAGGGCGCCCAATGAAATCACGACCGGCACGAGGTGAAAACGAAACCTTTCCTGACCGGTGAACCAGGGGTCGATGCCATACGCCGCGCCAATCGCGAGAAAAAGATCGAGCGGAACTTTGAAACGGAGTGGCTGCCAGGCGGCGATTAATGGGATAAAGGCGCCAAAATAAGTTATTAGAAATAATCCAGACGCGCCCGATATAATAATAACGGCGACATTTCGGTTATCTTTCTTAATCAACTCAATGATCCCAAGTGCACCTAAAATCAGCAGCGCGAGCCGAAAGCCTTTTTCGATGAAGGAGGGCCGGAAAGTCCAATACCCCTTGGCGCCCAGATAATCGAACAAGAAAGTCAGCGGATCCGTGCTGGCAAAAAGCGGCAGCTGAGTGACGATGGCAGAAGAAATGTCATCGTGGCGGTGGTTGAAGGCCGGGACAAGCCAAACGAGGTTTACGAGGATAGCGAGCGACAACGGCGCCATCATCCAAACCAATAGCTTGCCGTTAATGCGGCGAAGCTGAAGAATGACCAGCGCGATCATCCATGGAAGAAAAATGACGAGAGACTGGACGTGCAGAGGTAATATCGCGATTACGAACAGGAGCCAGCCAAGATGGATCCATCCCAACGGCGGGTTTCCCGCGACCAGACGGTAGAATAGGGAAATCCCCCAGATGCTCACATACGCTGCGACCGGAAATCCGATCATGCCATAGAAAAACATTTCTCGCGGAAGGGAATTCCACCAATAGAGGGTGCCCAGGAGCGCTGAGATCAGTGCGATTCGCTCTCTGGATTCACCATGACAGAAAAAATTTCGCGCACTAGCATACATCAGCCAAGGGAGGCCCGCCGTGGTTAGAAAGGCAGTGATTTTGAACCAGGCAACCGGCGTTAATGCTACAGTCGACAAGCCAAGGGCTGTGAACTCAAAAAATTTAATGCTCAGGTCTTGAATAGTATTCGATGGATAGCCAGCCATAAAATAGGGATTGTAACCCCAACTCCGGCTGGCGTCGCGCCAAAAGGCTTCGAGCGACCGCAAATGATGAAAGTGCAGCCCCCAATCTTGATCGATGAGTGGCGCGCTATTAGTGATCGCCTCAAGCCGTTGATACACCATGGCGAGAGCCAAACCGTGCAATAGAAAAATGCCGCCTGTCCACAGAACAAATTTAGATACCCTTCGCGGGCAAGGCTTGGCTTCAATGGTCTGCGCATTGGTCTGGTGTCGTTTTCTAATTTTGGCATTGGGGATGACTTTTTTGTTCGGCATAGGGCAATCACACTAACCAAGACGTTCGGCGGATATCAAGTTTGCGATTGTTAGTGCCAGTGGGACAGACTCGTGCTATAAAAAGAGGCTTCACTAGTATGTCGGCAGCGGCGTGTGAGTATCAATTAGTTCCTGGACCAAGAATTGTCACTAAACAATATTTATCTCTCCGCGATTATTCCTGCGTATAACGAAGCGGCCAGGTTGCCGAAGACTTTAAGCCGCCTGCAAGAATACCTCGCCGATCTTGCATTTACCTACGAGATTCTGGTTGTTCTTGATGGCCCTACCGATGCTACACCCGATGTCGTGTGGCGCCTTTCCAACCAAATGAAATTCCTCAAAGTCATTGATCGCCGATCCAATCGCGGCAAGGGTTACTCCGTCAAGGAAGGTATGTTGGCGGCTCGGGGCCAGATACGGTTATTTACCGATGCCGATAATTCCACAGACATTGCTCACTTCGAAAAGATGATGCCGCTCTTCGATCAGGGTTGTGACGTCGTTATCGCCTCACGCAATCCGGCTGACGTGGCGGGAGCGGCGCAGGTGGTACCGCAGGCGTGGCACAAACGCGCCATCGGCAGGATCGGTAACCGGATTGTGCAGATGACGGCGGTGCCGGGAATTTGGGATACGCAGTGCGGCTTCAAGGCTTTTCGTGCCGACGCCGCGCAGCGCATTTTTTCTCAGACCACTATAGAACGCTGGGGCTTCGATATCGAAGTATTGGCGCTGGCAAAACGGCTCAATTACAAGATTGGATTCATCCCGGCGCGCTGGCTCAATGACGATCGCAGCCATGTGCACATGTCGGACTATCTGCATGTGCTCGGCGATACCTTCGCCGTGCGGCGCAAGCTACTAACCGGTAAATATAAGTTGTAAGTATCTAATCGCTGGTTGCCACCTGCCCTAGTGTGACAACAGCGTGCCCATCCAGCTCACCGTCAAGCCGATAGCCAGAAAGACCAGAGTCATGGGATTGCGCTGCTCGATGCGGTGCACGTGCGGTAGGATGTCCGCTGTGGCGATGGCCAGGAAAGTACCCGCGGACAAGCCGATGGCAATGGCGACGTTCTCCGGCGAGAGCACACGGAAGGAAAGAAATGCTAGTAACGCGCCGATTGGTGTCGTCAGCGAAAACAGTAAATTCAGCTTGCCGACCTTACGGCGATCCCAGCCGGCGGAAAGCAGGATGGACGAGATCGACATGCTGTCCGGCATTTTATGAATAATTACGACCAATAAGACGACTGGACCGAGTTGCGGCAGGATCAGTCCGGCGCCCAGCGCGATGCCGTCGAGCAGGCTGTGCAAAGAGATTCCGAGAAACGCGGGGATGCCCATCTGATGGATATCGCAGTCATGCTCTTCGCAGGCATGCACGAAAACGAATCGTTCCATGACGAATATCAGTAGGAAGCCGGCCAAAACGGGCATACCAAGGTTGGCGCCGAGCACATTGCCAACCTCCGGCAACATGTGAAAAAACACGGCGCCGAGCAGAACGCCAGCACTAAAACTAAGCAACAGTGCGAGCGCCCGCTGGGATAACGCGCGCATCAATGGCAGGAAGCCGCCTAGGAGTGAGATAAAAACAACCGTGGGCAGATATATAGCTAGTGCGGACATAATAAATAACGTCGAAAGCTACCATAGGCCCCGCTGCGCCGCAATCAACGGTCAGGCGACGACGTGACGCATGCCCTCAAGCTGAATTGATAGCCGCACCAATTCTTGGTATCGAAGTGGATATGCAATATTTTTCATACTTCGCCGTCCGTCATTTCCGAATATTTGTCCCAGTTATTTTTGTCTGGTCATTGGTTGCCGGCATCGGTTGTTCATTAACCGGTTCCGGCGAACGAGCGACAGCCGAACTCAAGGACAAGGATGGAAAGACCGTCGGCATGGCTTCGTTTACCGGAGCCGGCAATGGCGTGCGCGTCCGTTTGGAAGTCAAAGGGCTCAGCGCCGGGCTTCATGCGGTACATATCCATGCCGTTGGCAAGTGTGAGGCTCCCGCATTTACCAGCGCCGGCGGACACTTCAACCCGGCGCAGAAGAAACATGGTTACAAGAGCCCAGATGGTGCCCATGCCGGTGATCTGCCGAATATGTTGGTCGCGAAGGATGGGTCCGGTCGTTTTGAAGCGCTGACCGACGCTGTCACGCTCCGGTCCGGTCCGAACTCAGTTTTCGATGCCGACGGTAGCGCATTGGTCGTGCATGCCGGCGTTGACGACTATGTGACCGATCCGACCGGAAACGCCGGTGATCGCGCCGCCTGTGGGATAATCATGCCGCGTCGCTGATGTAGTGCGGCCGGAAGTGTGTCTAATTTGGGTTGGCAGTTTAGCTTCAGCCAGTGATTTTTTTCAAATCTTTCAGGCTGTCAATGACTTCGAAATCTTGCTCGAGACTTTCTAGTTTTTCGCCGATTTGTTCGATTTTGTCATTGGCCAGGTTGCCGAGGAATTCATCGGCCTTGGCCAGATGATTGACCTTGCGCGGTTCCAGTTTCATCAGCCTTGCCGCGCTCGCGTCCACCGATACAAAGTCGTCGCCGAAGATCAGCACGCCGGAGCTTTTGGCCTGGCCCTGCAGCGGGCCGTTACCCTCCATGCCGACGATTCCATCGACAATAGCAAACCGCGGCAGCGGTAAAGAGCTATTGATGTCCAAGATGCTATTGTCGATGCCTTGCCAATGAAGAATATTCTTCGGCCAGCCATAGACCGCCCCGGGAACGATTCCGAATAGGTTTTTCATCGACAGCGTTACGCCAGCCCAATGATGGGTCTTCATCTTTGGCATCGACACCAGCAAATCGGCATTGAACAGCGTCTCTGGCAGGTACAGCTGCTTAAAGCGGGTATAGCTGCTGCGCACCGGAGTGCTGCGGACGTCGTCGGTATTGAGATCCACGTAGCTTACCTTATGTTCGCGTACGACATCGTAGAGTCCGGAAGCCGACAGTAGATATTCGTTGTCGCGCCGGTGGCCGGGCCCCTCGGCGACGACTACTTCGGCGCCAAGGGTTCGAAAAGCGTCGATTGCCGCCTCGATGACCGCCGGGTTGGTGTTGATCACGCCCTTGGGATCGAATTCGACCAAATTAGGCTTCAGGACCACTCGTTTTCCTTTGACCTGCAATGCGCAAAGCTTGATGCCTCGCAATATCACATCCTTGAGCGGCTGGTCGTACGCTTTGACTGCTAAAACTGCGACTCGCGAAATGGCTTGTTTGCGAAATGCGTCACGCTGCCAGCGCGTCGACGGCTGGCAGTTGGCAATTGTCGTACCGAGCGAGCCCAGGGCGGTATATTTCAAAAAATCTCTGCGCCGCATCGTTGAATCCTAAAACCGAAACGGATTGGCCTTGCTGCCCAAGGCGATTAGCGCCAGCGCCAGACTCTTGGTCTCGCCGAGAAAACCGGTGGCGATGAAGCGCTTGTCGATCTGGGTCAGAAAGTCGGAGTTATCTTGACGATAAATATTAAGGCAAATGGCCGCCCAGCCGAGCGCCAAACCGGAATCGGTTTCGCGGGCAATCCTATCTAAGACCTGCAAGCTTTGCTGATTGGCTCTCTCGCGCAAGTGATCTTGCGTCGCGATCAGGGCGACTGCGGTAATGTCCGGATAGGGCCAAAGCGCATAATCCAAGACTTTCGAGTTGCCGTAGTTCCAGCCGCCGCCGTCGCACATGCGATCATAGATCATGGCGTCGGCCTGGCGAATGCGCTCGTCGACACTGGTACCGGCCAGTCGCGCGCGTAATTTTTTGACCGCGATCAACGCATAGCTCGTCGGTTCGACCCAGCTAAACGAATTCGGTACCCAGGACCAACCGATAAGATCGTTATTGACTTTGTTGATGGCCGATTTGCCTCTGGCCCATAAAATAAGCTCGGCGAGAATGCCGGGCTTGCTGCCCTCTTGCTCGAGTAACCAACGGGCGCCGGCGAGTGCCCGATCGCTATTCTGCGGATCATCGCTGAGAGCCATGGTCGCCAATGCCGTGGTCCAAGAGCCCTCTTTGGCAGTTTCGTTGAGCGGCCAGCTATGGTCTTGGTTTTGTTGCCGGACCAACCAGTCGATGCCGCGTTTGCGGTTCGCCGTCGCGGCGATCTCCGGGAGTGCCGTTAGCGCCGTAACGGCCAATGAAGTTGATTCGGTATTACTGCGCTTGCCGCGCAGCGTGCCCCAGCCGCCGTCGGGATTTTGGTTTTGCAGGAGATCGCTGAAGATTCGCTCGAGCATCGATTCACGTTGATCGTTCATTCCTGAGTGTTGGCTGATTCTAGCAAATCTGCCGCCAGAAAGATTGGGGTAATTTACCGACAAATGAAGCGATTCGGCTGGCTGGGCAGCACAAATGTGCCATATCCGTTACGATGTAAACGCGAAATGCACAGTTGCGCGGTGTTTCATGGTGATAAAAAATGCAACTGCGCCTGGCCACGACTGAGCTTTCGCTCCGCTTCCGCAATCCGTTCCATGGTCCCGAGATCCTGCCAAAACCCTTCAAAGCAATAGCCAAAAACTCGGTCCCCGGCATGTAACATGCGTGGATAGGTTTCCTTGGTGGTGCTGAATTTTTTCAGTGCGCCGCCATCCATATACTCGAACACGCGGGGCTCGAGAATCTGCAGACCCGTGAACATTAGTTTTCTCACGGCGCCGATCGGCTGGCTCTGAGACTGGTGTTCGAGAAAGCGGCAGATGCGGCCGTCAGCATCGATATCGATGGAACCGTAGCGATCGGCATCGGCATCGGGGCGCAGCACCAGCGTAGCGGCGGCATGTTTAAGCCGATGAACTTTCAGGACTGACGCCAAGTCGACATCGATTAAAGCGTCGGTGTTGATGACAATGAAGGTATCGTCCTGTAAAAACGCTTTGGCTTTTAATAGCCCACCGCCGGTGTCCAGCAACTCAGCTTCATGGGAGTAGCTGATGTTGACGTCGAAACTTTGGCCATCGCCCAGGTGCTTTTCGATTTGGCTGCCGAAATGATGCAAGTTGATGACGATATCGCGAATGCCGTGACGACGCAGCAGCAGCAAGGCAAATTCGATCATTGGCCGGCCGGCCACCGGCACCAGCGCTTTGGGCATACGATCGGTGATCGGCCGCAGGCGTGTGCCTTGCCCGGCGGCCAACACCATCGCTTTCACAACATCGCCTCAAACTGGTCGTTCAAGAGCGGCAAGATTTTTTGCGTCTGTGCCACCTGCGCCAGATTTCGCTGGAGCCGGCGCACAGTGGGCGGCACGAACTTCATATAGCCCGGTTTGCCTTTGACTAAGTCAAGGAAATAGAATCGGCCGACCACTTTCAAATCGCGTTGGATCGCCGAAAGGCGATAGATTTCTAAAAATTCCGCGCGCGACAGATCACGGCCCGACAACTCGATAAATTTTTCGAGATAGTAATCGACTAGTCGGTGTTCGATCTGCGGCAGGACGACTGCGTCTGTGACGCGATCGTTCAACAGCGAGGCGAGATCGTATTGCGCCGGTGCGAGCAAGGCGTCTTGAAAATCAATGACGCATACCGCGCCGCCATGGATCATTAAATTCCAGCTGTGGTAATCGCGGTGGCTGAGATAGGACGGCTGGCGGTCGAGCATTTGCGCCATCACGCCGAAGGTCTTGCGCAGAGCCGCAAGCATTTTCGTCGTGACCTTGGCGCCCGGCCGCTTTTCCAGACCCCATTCGATAAAATGCTCGAATTCCCAGAGGTAAAGTTTTTCGTCGAAACGTTGTTGAAAGGCGAAGCAGGTGTCGTCGCGGTTTTCGGTCCCGGCGATTTGTAAGCGCAAAAGTTCGTCGATGGCTTTTTTATACCAGACGATTACTTCGTTGTCCGACAAGCCTTGCACCCGATCCCAGAGCGGAGTATCGCCCAAATCTTCGAGCAGCAGGAGGCCATCGGCTTCCCACTGGCCGTAAATCTTTGGCACCCTGACGCCGACACGGTCGAGAAACCGGTGCACGTTTAAGAACGGCAACTCTTTGAGCTCTCCGGTGAAAACTGCCAACTCCTCGCTGGAGATCGGCAGGCCGCTGCCGGCGGGTAGTTGCATCGCCATGAGAGATGGCGGGGTACGGCCGCCGCCAAGGTGCACGCGGTAGTAACGCCGACTGGACGCGTCGCCGGGTAAAGCCGCGATCTCGGTTACGGTCGCATCGCGGCCGAAAAGCACGCCGACTTTTTCGCCGATCAATTGATCGATGGATTCAGCCAAGGATGGATTCAGTGTTTCGCCAACAGTTTCTTCGCGCTACGTGATTTCGTTGGGGCCGACACCGCCGGTCCATCAGACCTCTCAGGTGCCGCCGAAGCCGACCGTGATCTTACCATCTTGAACGATCACGGGAATTTTACGCCGGCCATTGGTAAGTTGCATCATCCGCTCGAGACCAGCTTCGTCTTCCAAGACATTGATATAGTCAAAGCTCACTTTGCGCCGGGAGAAGTCCGCACGGGCTCCCGAAGTAAAGGCTCAAAGGTCTTGGCCGTATATCGTAACGTTTTCTGCCATGGGATTGCGCCGTAACGTCTGGCAAGCGTCTTACCGCCGACATCACCAAGTTAAGCGCGGGCAGGGTAAATTGCAAGTGTGGTTCGGCCTATGTTAGTTTCGTGGGAATTTATTCCCGGCTTGCTCGCAGACGGAGAACATCTCGTGTCCATCCGCATTGCTATCGGCCAAGTCAACCCAAGGCTTGGCGATCTCCAGACTAACCTGGCGTTGTATGAAGAGCGCATTGGCCGCGCCGCCGATGACAAAGCGCACCTCTTGTTATTTCCCGAGTTGAGTCTCACCGGCTATATGCTGCGCGATACCGTGCCGGCGGTCGCGTTGAGGTTGGATTCGCCGGAAATCAGACGGCTCATGGCACTCAGCCAGAAGGTCGCGTTCGTCGCCGGACTGGTCGAAGAGAGCGCCGACCATAAGTTCTTCAACTCGGCGATCTATTTCGAGGACGGTGCAGTTCGCCACGTGCACCGCAAAGTCTATCTGCCGACCTACGGCATGTTCGACGAACAACGCTATTTCGCGCGCGGCGATCGCATACGCGCGTTCGACTCCAAGTTTGGCCGCATGGCGCTGTTGATTTGTGAGGATCTCTGGCACCCGTCAACGATTTTCTTGGCCGCTTTGGATGGCGCTCTGGCGGTGCTTTGTCCGTCGGCGAGTCCGCTGCGCGGCATCGTCGATCAACAGAACCAGGACGACAATGCGCGCTACTGGGAGATGCTCAATCGTGTCTATGCCGAAACCTATAGCCTATTCTTAGTCTATGGTAACCGCTGTGGATTCGAAGACGGCGTCGGCTTCTGGGGCGGCTCCGAGATTGTCGATCCCTTCGGCGAGCGGCTCGCCAAGGCACTCTATTATGAAGAAGACTTCATTGCCGTGGATGCCAGCTTCGAGGCGGTGCGACGCAAACGCACCATGTCGCCGCTTATGCGCGACGAGGATTTGGATCTGACGATC
>DASSGE010000105.1:0-6906 GCA_035693605.1 Binatia bacterium | reverse complement strand
ACCAGGGTGTACGCAGATGGCCGGGACGATCTTCAAATTTGACTTTCACTCGATCGCCGGACTTGAATCTGCCGGTGGCGGGAGTCACGGCTCGCCCCACTTCGATTCGAACGCGGCGAGCCTGTGATCGATCTCTTCTTTAGTAAGAATGTTTTTTTCGATGAGAATCGCTTCGATACTAGCGATCCAACGCTCGTAATAACTCATGTCACGGTACGCCGCGGAATCCATCTCCTCGCGCGCGCGGCGCATCTCGTCGGTGCGCTTGATGCCGCGCGCACCGAGTGCCTGGTTGACGGCATCGGCAAGGACTTCCCAATCCGACAAGGGATGTTGAGCCTGGTCGATTTCGCCGGCTCCCGGCAAACCGCCGATATCGTGATGACCGCGCGCCATAGCGTTCCTCCTATATTAACCTTTAAGCCGTTTGGATAGCGCACCATGCTCTTCTCTCATGCCCGCCGGCAAATGATCGCCGAAGGTATCGAAGAAGTCGCTCTGGCTTTTCAAATTATTCTTCCAACCCTCGCGATCGACCGACAACAATTGATCGACGTCGGCTTTGGCAATGTCGAGTCCATCCCCTGCCAGGCTTGAGGCCTTCGGCACAAATCCAATCGGCGTTTCGTCGGCCTGACCGCCGCCCTTGGATCGCTCGACTACCCAGCGCAACACACGCAGGTTTTCACCGAATCCTGGCCAGAGGAAACGGCCACGCTCATTGCGTTGAAACCAATTGACGCGAAAAATCTTGGGTGGGTTGGTTGCCTTTTTACCCATCGCCAACCAGTGCTCCCAATAGTCGCCCATGTTGTAGCCGCAGAATGGCAGCATTGCCATTGGATCGCGCCGTACTACACCTACGGCACCCGTAGCCGCTGCCGTGGTTTCAGACGCCAACGTCGCCCCGAGGAAAGTGCCATGCTGCCAATTGAACGATTGATAAACCAACGGGATCAGCTTCTGCCGGCGCGCGCCGAAGAGAATCGCGCTGATCGGCACCCCTTCAGGTTTTTCCCACTCCGGCGAATAGGTCGGACACTGTTTGATCGAAACAGTAAAGCGCGCGTTGGGATGCGCCGCTGGAGTGCCGCCCTCGGGGTCCCAAGGTTTACCGCGCCAATCCTGCGCGTTAGCCGGTACCGGATCATCATGGCCTTCCCACCAGGCTGTGCCGTCATCGCGCAGCGCCACATTGGTGAAGATAGTGTCTTTCTGAACCGTCTTCACAGCATTGGGGTTGGTATTCGAACCGGTGCCTGGCGCGACGCCGAAAAACCCTGCCTCCGGATTGATCGCCCAGAGTCTACCGTCCTGACCGATGCGCAGCCAGGAAATGTCGTCGCCGATGGTGTGAATCTTCCAACCTTTCATGCTCGCCGGCGGCACCAACATCGCCATGTTGGTCTTGCCGCAAGCGCTCGGGAACGCACCGCAAACATAGGTGATCTCACCGTCGGGACTTTCCACTCCGACGATCAGCATATGTTCGGCCATCCAACCTTCCTGTTGGCCGAGTTTGCTGGCGATGCGCAGCGCTAGACACTTTTTCGCCAGTAATGCATTGCCGCCGTATCCCGAGCCCACACTCCATACGGTGTTGTCCTGAGGAAAATGGCAGATGAAGCGGCGCTCGATATCGAGATCGGCCTTGGAATGGAGACAACGGGTAAAATCGTCGGAGTCGCCGAGATGATCCAAAGCGATTTTGCCCATGCGCGTCATCAAGCGCATATTGAGCACGACGTAAACACTGTCGGTAACTTGCACGCCGACCTTGCTGAATGACGAGCCCTGCGGCCCCATGAGAAACGGTATGACGTATAGCGTCCGCCCGCGCATCGAACCGGCGAAGATCTTGCCCAGCTTTTCGTACGATTCCGCCGGTGCCATCCAGTTATTATTGGGTCCCGCCTCTTCTTGTTGTTCGGTACAAACAAAGGTCAGGTTTTCGGTGCGTGCGACATCGTTGAGCGCGCTGCGGTGCAGGTAGCACCCCGGCGCGGCTTTCTGATTGAGCGGCAACAAATCGCCACACTGAACCGCGATCTTGGTCAGCAGTTCTTTTTCTTCTTCGGAACCATCACACCAATAAACCTTATCGGGCTGGCACATCGCCGCAACTTCTTTAACCCAGTTTTGAATATGTGTATTTGCCGGAACCGATCCTGTTACGTTACTCATGGGATATAATGTTTCCTTTCATAAAGCGCTTGGAGAGACATTGAATCATCCAGACAGAGCCTCTAAGCGATCGCACAATCAACTATCCAAGCTGGCGATATCATTCACGTTCGACAAGGAAAGGTAGCCTATCTGATCGGCCCGGTTGATGTCAATAAACCGTCGTCGCAGAGGTGCCCAAACGTCAATGAAAAACCCGATACAAGCGCCACCTGCCGCCGGGCAAGTCCTCGTTCCACTGCACCAACGCAATCAGCCCGCCCGCTTGATCGAGAATCGACATCAACGACGTGCCTCTATCGGGGAGTCGTAGCTGCGACAAGACTTCTTGCTGCCCCTGACGCAAGCGCGCAATTGATCGGCCGTCCCACGTCACTGCAGGCAAATGGTCTAGGGCTTTCGCGAGCGTGATCAACGGCATCGTGCTTTCATGCAACGCCGCTTCGAGCTGCTCGATCGTTACTGCCTGTGCGACCGACAAATGATCGCAAGCCAGGCGGCGGAGCTTTTTCAGGTGCGCGCCGCAGCCCAATTCTGACCCCATATCGGCAGCCAATGTCCGCACGTAGGTGCCGCGCGAACACACGATTTCAAATTCGATCTCGCTGTCACTTAGACGACGGAGTTCAAGCCTGTCGATTTGGATCGAGCGCGGCGCGCGCTCGATTTCCCGGCCTTGCCGGGCCAACTCATATAAGCGCACACCGTCCTTTTTCAATGCCGAGAACATCGGCGGCACCTGGGTCTGGGCGCCGAAGAATTTCGCTTCGAGTCGCCGCAAATCATCCTCGGTCAAGGCCGGCACCGGCCGCTCATCAATAACGTTCCCAGTGGCATCTTGGCTGTCCGTGGCAATCCCGAGAATCATCACCGCCCGATAGGTTTTCGCCGCGCCGAGAAAAATATCTGCGATCTTGGTGCCCTCGTTGACACCGAGCGGCAACAAGCCGGAAGCGAAAGGGTCGAGTGTACCCAGATGCCCAACCCGTTTCGCGCCAAGAATTTTTTTGACACGATGCACCACATGGGCCGAGGATGGCCCTTCCGGTTTATCGATCAATAACAAACCGCTTTGGGTAAAAGGCATAATCCGGCTATCTGCTGTAGAAGAAACTTGACGACGAAAATGGCGTTGGTCATCGACAAGGATGCCTGCCGATAACTGAACGTCGTCTTATGTCTTAACTTGCTTTAACAACGCGTCGATGCGCTGCGCTTCATCGGCGGACTCATCGTAGGAAAACTCGATGGTCGGCGCGAAGCGAAGGCTAAGCTGTTTGGCTGCTTTGGTGCGGATAAAACCGCTGGCACTCTTTAGCCCGGCTGCCGCTGCGTCATGTTCTGCACCGCCCAGCAGGTTAAAATAAATCCGCGCGTGGCGCAGATCCTTGGACATCTTGACCGCCGTCAGGACGACATCGCGAACTCGCGGATCGCGGATATCTCGCCGCAAGAGTTCCGAGATCACCTCTAAAAGCAAATCACCGACACGATCTGAACGTTGGTATTCCATGCGAATTTAGTTTGCCGGAACTTCTCGGCCAGGACGGACACAAAGAGCCCGAGGCTTATCGCTCCCGAGTGATTCTTGGCTATATGCGCAAATCAAGTCGACGCGAAGAATGTTTTCTTCAGCAGTGAAAGAACTCAACTCCTGCTTCGCCGACCTCGGCTAATCCCAGCCCGTCAACGAAGTCTACGATCCGGCGCAAACTGGCTTCGACTATCGGACCGTTGGTGCCGGCGATGGCAAAGCCGAGCAGCGAACTTTGCCAGAGATCTTGATCGCCGCATTCCGTAACTGAAACATTGAAGTGCTGGGCGACCCGGGCCTGAATGCGCTTCACCACGCCCCGTTTACCTTTTAACGAATGGTTTTCGGGGATCGTCAAGTGCAGCTTTAGAACTCCCACGACCATGGAAACTTTGCGTGGATGGCCAGGCGGCGCGGCGTTTAGACGTGCGCTTCGCGGCCTGGCTGCGCCGGCGCAATGCGCCTAATTACCGGAATCCGCTCGAACGCCTCGACCACATCGCCCTGTTTGAGGTCCTGAAACCCTTCGAGAGAAAGACCGCACTCGTATCCGGATGAGACTTCGCGGACATCATCCTTGAAGCGCTTGAGACTTGCGAGCTTGCCTTCGTGCACCACCACTTGGTCGCGCAGTAACCGAACCAGGTTGCCGCGGGCGATTTTGCCTTCGGTCACCGAACAACCGGCGATGGTGCCAACTCCGGCAATGTTGAAGATCTGGCGGATTTCCACTCGGCCGAAGACCTGCTCGCGGAAGGTCGGCTCTAGCAAGCCTTCCATGGCCGCGCGCACATCGGCCACGACTTCGTAGATGATCGTGTAAAGCCTTACATCGACGCCTTCTTTGGCTGCCAACGCGGCGCCTTTGGATTCCGGCCGAACGTTAAAGCCGATGACGATGGCATTGGAGGCTGCCGCGAGCAAAATATCGCTCTCGGTAATGCCGCCAACCGAACCGTGCAGAACTTTGAGCTTAACGTCGCCGGTGGACATACGTGTGAGCGCATCGGACACCGCCTCGACAGAACCCTGCACGTCGGCCTTTAGAACTACCCGAAGTTCCTTAACGTCGCCGGCCTTGATTTGACTGTAAAGATCGTCCAACGAAACTTTGCTCGACTTGACCAATTCGGTCTCACGCTGCTTACTCTGTCGGAACTCGGCGACCTGGCGCGCCTTGGCTTCATCAGCCACCGCGACGAACGAATCGCCGGCAAGCGGCACACCTTGCAAGCCAAGAATCTCCACTGGGAATGACGGCGGCGCGACATCGACCTTGGCGCCATGATCGTCAATCATGGCGCGAACTTTGCCGTAGAAGACGCCACAGACGAAGGCGTCGCCGACGTGCAACGTCCCTTCCTGAACCAGGACCGTCGCCACCGGCCCGCGGCCGCGATCGAGTTTGGCTTCAACGATTGTGCCGCGCGCCAGTTTTTCCGGATTGGCTTTGAGTTCCAAGATGTCGGCTTGCAGCTGGAGCATTTCCAATAGATGCGGAATACCTTCATGGGTCTTCGCCGACACCGGCGCGAACACCGTATCGCCGCCCCAATCTTCCGCGGCCAAACCGTGCTCGGCCAATCCTTTTTTCACCTTTTCTAAATTGGCGTCGGGGCGATCGATTTTGTTTACCGCGACAATAATCGGTACTTCCGCGGCGCGCGCGTGATTGATCGCTTCGACGGTCTGCGGCATGACGCCGTCGTCGGCGGCAACCACCAACACGACGATATCGGTCACTTTGGCGCCGCGCGCACGCATGGCAGTGAACGCTTCATGACCGGGCGTATCGAGAAACGTCACGCTGCGGCCGTCGACTTGCACGTGATAAGCGCCAATATGCTGGGTGATGCCGCCATGCTCTTGCGCCGTCACATTAGTGCTGCGAATGGCGTCGAGCAATGATGTCTTGCCATGGTCGACGTGACCCATGATGGTGACGACCGGAGGTCTCGACTGCAAAGCTGCCTCTTCCTCATCGACGCCCATTTGGGTTTCTTCAAGCGCGCTGTCAGCATCGAAAGCAACGTTCTCTACTTGATGATCAAACTCAGAAGCTATCAGCGTCGCGGTGTCGGCATCGAGCACCTGATTGATGGTCGCCATCATACCCATGCCCATCAACTTCTTGATCACCTCGCCCGCTTTCACGCCCATCTCACGAGAAAGATCACCGACGGTAATCACCTCGGAAATTTTTATGATTCGCTTGCTTGCCCGCGGCACCGTGATTTCGGTGCGCCGCACCTCTTTACCCGGCAGGACGCGTTTTTTGCGCGGAATGCCGCGACCGCCGCGCACTTCCTTCTCACGCGATTCAAGGACATCTTGTTTCTTGACAACGCGCTTTTTGTGCCGTCCGGCCTTCGGCTTTTCTTCGCCAGTTCCCGGTTCACTCGGCGCAGCTCCCGGGGCGCCAGCTGCCGTTGTGCCGGGAGCAGGCCGCCGTAGAACCGGCGTCGGTGCCGGCTCGACGCGCATGGTTTGCTTCAGATCGATACGACCGAGAATGCGCGCACCGCGCGGTGCCGTGTGCTGCAAAGCTTCCATAGATTCTGGTTCAGGCGCGGGGGGTGGAATCGATGCGGGGTGAGGCGTGGGCGCGGCCGGCTCCGATAGAGCCTCGAGCTCGTCAGGAATTGTTTCAGGAACAGCAACTTCGACAATCGGTTCAACCCATGCAGGGTGTTCGATCGGTGCCGCGGTTTCGACAGCGGCTTCCGTCGGCGCTTCCTCAGGTGTGGGCTCAGGGGCGGCCGGTTCGACGGCGACACGCTGCTCTGGCGCCACCTGGGGCGCCACCGCAGGAGCCACCGGCGTTTGCTCGCCACTCTCTACCGGAGCCACTTCGATGCGGCTGGTGCGCCGGCGAATGACGTTAGTGCGCACGCGCCGTTCGACTACGGTTTCCCGCGCCTCGATACTGCCTTGACCTTCTTCCTCGGTCTTGACCACCCGGGCGATGACTTTTTCTTCGCCGACATGAACCTGTGGCTTTTCCTGGGCGGCCAATGCAGCGCGGACGCGCGTCACTTCGTCATCCTCCATTGCGCTTTGGGCCTTCCGACCGCGCATCCCCAACTTGTCGAGTTGGGCGATTAAATCCTTGGTCTCGATGCCCAATTCTTTGGCCAGCAAATGAACTCTGGTCTTTCCCATTTTTCTCCCCGTCGTTTATGTCCCGA
>DASSGE010000104.1:0-6135 GCA_035693605.1 Binatia bacterium | reverse complement strand
TGTTGAATAGAGTGGACACCGAGTTTGGGCGACCCGGCGATAAATTCCAGAATTTGCGGCTCTGCGCGAGGACTTCGGGATATTGGCCTTCGCCACTGGTGCAAAAATCAATAACAAATCTTGTGTCGGCGAATTTTCCTCCAACCGGTATAACTTAAGAAACCGATAACGATGATTAGGGTGACCAGAAGCCACCGTCGGTTATATTCAACTGGCGCCGGCGGTTCCTCCCAGCTAGGTATTGCCGCTAAATCGGTTTGGAAACTGGCCTTGGCAAAATCGTAGACATAAACGTTTTGCCACTCAAAGCAGCTGATCGGCGTGCCGAACCTCAGGTTATTCCTGCGGGTCTGCGTCGGAACTTCGCTGGCCTTGTAGATGCAGGTGTTGAACTCCAATGCGACGTTCCTGACACTGCTGCGCATAATAAAAGCGCCGGCGGGATAGTCGGCCATGTAGACGATCGGCTTTTTCGGTTTCTCGCGGCCGTAATATCTTTGGGTCCGGTTGTCGTACGAGCCCGGTTTGTTCCAGCGCAATAAGTAAAATCTGCCGTAATCTGGATCGCTGTTGTAGGCCGGGTCACTGTCCTGTGAATCGATCACCCATCGCTGAAAGCAAAAAGGGATTTGTTCGCCGAAGCTCGCCACCGTGTCGGTGATGTTGCGCCGGATCTGGCCGTGTCGACTTATATAAGAATCGAATACGCAGCCTTTTTTGAACTGCACGATGGCGTATTTCTCGAGGGCAGCGACGGAATCGGTCTCATATTCCATTATCACGCTGTTGCTGTAAGTCGGATGGTCGCGGTCGTCGCTGAACCAAATCTCGTTTACCGCTTTGGTGAGCGCGAATCGCTTGAGATCGCAGCTATCGGTGGCGCGGCAATCAGGATTTAAAAAGACCTGTTTGGTCTCGGACAGCGTGTGGACGTGACCTATCCCGGTAAAGTCTGCAGATAAACTACCAGCGAGTACTGATAACAATAAAATTATTGCAGTGCAGAACGATCGCTTCATGGATCAGGGGTGGCAGCCTAGCGGATTTAAATCTTCAGTGTCAACGCCGATGTTTCTTGGAACGCCGTCTCTGGCATTCCGCGTCGAATCAGACGAATGTTGATCGAGCCGAGATCTCTCGCTTGCTCGGGATGAAATCACATAAGTTTTTCACTGAGATGATTTCAATTACAGATCATCAAGTGGCAGTCATGCGGCAGCTTCTTCATCAACCCTTTGATCACATGACCGCGCAGCATATGATAAAATGCCGACCGACGCGACTGGCCGATAATGACCGAATCGACGTCCAGGGCCTTTGCGGCGTTGGCGATCGCTTCAGCCGCATTGTGCGAGATTGACCAAATCGGAATGATCTCGACTCCTTTTTCGCGTACCGCCTGTAATACCGCTTTGAGAGTTTGCACTCCTTGCTCGTTGGGCACATGGGGAGTCTCTCCGGCGAACAAGCCCGGCCACTCTTCGACATAGATGCAGTACAGTGCCGATTCGCCCTTGCCTTTGACGCGAGTTACGGCCTCTTGCACGAGGCCTAAACTCTGATCGCGGAGAGCGAGTAAGGTTGAGGAAGCATACAGAGGTTTGACCTCCACAGCCTCTGCCAGCGTCATTAAACCCTGCAACTCGTCTTCCACCAGGTCTTCGGACGCGCGATAGGCGCGCGCCTGCAGGCGCTCCATGAACGGTATCTGTACCAGCAGATCGACAAACCAGGCGCGGCGCACGCCCATCGCGATGATGAGTCCGAGCAGCGTGATGCCGCCGCCGAAGAGCGTCGCCAACGGCTTTTCGACGAGGTTGACGCCCCAAGCCACCGTGACCATTGATGTCGTCAGCGCACCCAGCCAAAATCCGATATCGCGCCGGCCGAGATTCCAACGGATTTTGTCGAGGCTCAGGGATGAAAAAACAAAGGCGCCAAGCAGACCAAAGGCGTACATATCGCCCAATACTTTCATCTCACCGCGGCTCATGAGAATGATCAGCATCGGCACGATGGTGGCGATGCCGACGGCGATATGCGGCGAATTGAAGGTGGTATTGCGCACTGACAATATCTTCGGCATGAAATTGCCCTTCACCAGTGCCAGGAATACATGGTATGCGCCGATGATCGCTGTATTTGCCGCAAACAATAGCAAGCTCGTCGCGGTCAGGACCACGGCAAACTTGATGCCCAAACCGCCGACGAGGAAACCCAATTCCGAGATGAAGCGCTCGCTTTCGGTGGCTTTGAAATGTTCGGGCAAGAGCCCGATCGACAACGCGGTTAACATGGGCGAGGTGATTACCATCGTCACGATCACTGCGGCCATCGCCCAGCGTGTTGTGCGGCGCAGCGGCAAACGCATCGTGGGGCTTAACTGGCTTATGCTTTCCAGGCCGGAAAACGCGAGCCAGGCGGAAGCGAAGCCGACCAGCAATTCATAGGACGAAATCCCTTTGGAGATGCTGAGTCGGCCGACGACGGTTTGCCACTGGGCACTGTCCATATGAAAAAATGCCGCGCCCATGACCACTACGTTGACCAGAAAAGAGGCGCACGCCATGACCAGGGACACGGCGGCACTCTCGCGAATACCGACAATGTTCAAAGCCGCCAGCACGGCGACGCCGGCGCACGACAACAGCACAATATGCGGATCGAGAAACGGAAACGCGCTGCCGAGATACTGAAAGCCGGAGACCGACGAGATCGCGGTTGTCAGAAAGTAATCGACGGTTATCAGCATGCCGCCGAGACAACCCCAAATGGGACCAAAAGCTTTGGTGCTGATCGTCACCACGCCGCCGCCCTCGGGATTGCGCCATGAGATCTCGATGTATTTGAGTGAAAGCAGAATAAAACCGGCGGTGGTTAACAAAACGAAAAACGGCGTAGCGTCTTTGACATGGCCGTACATGATGCCGGGAACGTAATAGACCGAAGTGCCGACATCGCAGAAGACCACCGCCCAGGCAAGAAACCAGTTGAGCTGTCGAGTATCACGGGTTGGCTGCATGATGATTCGCCGATGAGACTGGCACTATAGAAATCAAACGTGCCGGATGCAATCAATTTTAGCTGTAGTGTGCAGCTCCTTTGCTGCCGCTCAGGATGCTCAAACTAGCGTTGCTGCCGGAGATGCTCAATTGAAAATAATCAGATGGCAGTCGCGTGGCAGTTTATGCGTGAGTCCCTTGACAACATGCCCGCGCAACATGTGATAGAACGCCGAACGGCGCGATTGGCCGATCAATACGGCGTCAACATCAAGTGCTTTGGCAGCATTGGCGATCGCATCGGCCGCGTTGTGGGAAACCGTCCATATCGGAATCACCTCGATATTCTTGTCGCGCACGGCCTGTACGGCGGCGCGCAAGGTGCGAATCCCCTCCTCGTTGGGGCGATGCGGTGTATCGCCGGTGAACAAGCCGGGCCACTCCTCGACGTAGACACAATACAGCGCGGTTTCATTTTTGCCTCTGGCCAGATGGATGCCTTGTTGGATCAATGCCGGGGTCTCGCCGCGCAGCGCCAACAGTGTTGTAGCCGGATAAAGCGCCTTGAGCTCAATTGCATCGGCGAGTGTTACCAGACCCCTGAGCTCCTCGTCCACTAAAGCCTCCGAGGCCAGATAGGCGCGTGCCTGCAAACGCTCAATCGCCGGAATTCTGTGTAGAAAGTCGACAAACCACGAGCGCCGCACGCCGACGGCGATGAGCATCCCGATAATTGTAAGCGTGCCGCCAAACATGGTTGCCAATTCTTTTTCGACAAGATTGACACACCAGGCCAATAACAGCATAGCGGTGGTTAGCGTGCCGATCCAAAAGCCTAGATCCCGACGGCCTAAACGCCACCGGATGACGTCGAGGCTGAAGGATGAGAAGACGAAAGCACCGATCAAACCGAAAGCGTACATTTCCCCCAGCAGGGCAAGCTCGCCTTGGGTGGCGACGACGACTGCGATGGGCACGATGGTCGCGATGAAGATCGCGATATGAGGACTGTTGAATCTTACGCCGCGCAGCGCGATGACGCGCGGCAGAAATTCACTTTTCGCTAGCGCAAGAAAGATATGGTAGGCGCCGATGATAGCTGTATTGGCGGCGAACAGTAGCAGGCTCGATGCGCTGATCACCACGGCCAGCTGCAAACCGAAGCCGCCAGAGATGGAGGCGATTTGCGAGATGAAGCGTTCGCTCTGCGTCGATTTGAAGTCCGGCGTGAGCATGTTGATCGACAACAGACTCAGCAGCGGCGCACTCACGAGCATAGTGCCGATGACCGCGAACATCGCCCAGCGCGTGGTCTTGCGCAGCGGCAGACGCATGGTTGGGCTCAATTGGCTGATGCTTTCCAACCCTGAAAAGGCGAGCCAGGCGGCGGAAAATCCCACCAGGAGGCTCTTTGTCGGCATCTCTGCGCCGGGCGAAAGGCTTGTCATCGCGCGGCGCCACTGGCTGGGTGACAAGTCCGCGACGGAAAAGGCAATCACCAGCAGGTCGACCACAAAGGCGGTGACGGCCATTAAAAGCGCTGCCGTTGCGCTTTCGCGGATGCCGATGACGTTCAAAACCGCCAGGGCCAATAGACCGGTGCAGGCCAAAATCACAATGTGGTCGTCGAGAGAATGCAGCACGCTGGCGATATAGTGAAATCCTGAAACGGCTGAAATCGCCGCGGTAAGAAAATAGCTCGTGATGATCAACATGCCGCCCAGGCAGCCCCACATCGGACCAAAAGCCTTGGTTGTCATCGTCACGACCCCGCCGCCTTCGGGATTGCGCCAGGTGATCTCGATGTATTTTAACGCTAATGGAATAAACCCCAGGGTTGTGAGCAAAATAAAGAAGGGCGTCTTGTCGCCGACGTTGCCATACAAGATACCGGGTACGTAGTAGACCGATGTGCCGATGTCGCAGAAGACTACTGCCCAAGCCAGAGTCCATGACAATTGTCGGGTATCGTGGGTCACTGCCATACGTGAAGTTGCAGTACTAAGATCGGGGTTAAGAGATATGCGGGAATTGTCTCCGGCGTAGCACCGTCAAAATGTCGTTACAATCAACGCGTTAATGTCATGTCGGTCGGTCCTCGATGTTACATCGATACCGCTTTCGACGGTTGCCGAGAATCTTCGCTGGCTGCCGCGGATTGTTATCCTTCCACTCTATAGACGTGCTGCCGATAGCCCAGAATCGCTTTTCTACCACCTAAGGAATTTGTCTCTTGCAATTACGGGGACGTTAGAATTATTATGTAGGATACTGCCTACCGCGTATGGCGTTACCCTTACAATACTTTCAGAAGCTAGTCGAGAGTTGCCCTGACATCATCATTGCAGTTGATCGTCACGGCACGATTACTTTCTATAATGACGGCGCGCGGCAAAATCTCGGCTTCTCCTCGGATGAAGTGCTAGGAAAAAACGTCCTCGAGATCTATCCCAGTCTCGAAGAAGCGCGCAAAGTGATGGCGGCGATGCGCGCTAGCGATGGCGAAGGCAGGGGGCGGGTGAGAAATTTCGAAACCCGTTTCAAAACCAAACGCGGCGATCCGATCCCGGTGACGATTTCCGCATCGATAATCTATGACGATCAGGGTCAGGAGATCGGCTCGATTGGCTTTGCCAAAGACATTCGCGAGATTCGCCGGCGTGATCGGCTGGTGACGCTCGCCGAGATCGCAATCGGGCTCTCCCACGAAATCAATAATAGCTTGGAAGTACTTGTCAACCAGACCGAACTGATGAAGAGGTATGTCGAGCGGGTCGCCAGCGACGAGGATTACATCGTTGAGGCGGATCGGCTAGACTCCGTGGCCTCGCAAGTGCGCAAGATCCAAGATATCACCACTCGCATGGCCAAAATGGCCGATGAGGGTGAGTACGGCACGACCGAATACATCGACGGCAAGATGATGACCGATCTTCATGTCGATTCCGAAGCCAAGGAGAAACCTTGCGCCCGACCGGCACCCGATGCGCGCTTCCCCCTGAGCGGTTTGAGCGTTTTGGTCGTTGACGACGATGCAAACATTTGCCAATCGCTTAAGCAGCTTTTGGAATCGGAACGCTGCTGCATCGAGACCGCCGCTTCCGGAGTGTATGCTATGGAGTGGTTGGGCCGG
>DASSGE010000103.1:0-5067 GCA_035693605.1 Binatia bacterium | reverse complement strand
TTCGCGGACAGGGCGTCGGGCTGGCGTTGGTCGCTCAAGGCGGCTACGGCCGCGGTGAGCTCAATCCCTACTCCGACATCGATCTACTCTTCTTGCACAACGGCAGGGTTAATCCGTTTTTCGCAGCCCTCAACGAACGGGTGCTACACACGTTGTGGGACTTGGGATTGGATGTCGGCCATTCGACCCGTAGCATCTCCGATTGCATTCGTCTGGCCGAATCGGACATGAAGATCCGCACCGCACTGCTTGACGCGCGCTTTCTCTGCGGCGACTTTCAGCTGTTTGGTGAATTTAATAAAAATATTGAGAGCAAATTGCTCAAAAAAGGCATCGGCCGGTTCGTCCGCGAAAAAATCAATGAGAGCAGCGCCCGTCATAAGGCTTATGGCGGATCGGTTTATCTACTCGAGCCCGAGGTCAAGGAGGGACTGGGTGGCTTGCGCGATATCCAAACTGCCCGCTGGATCGCTCGCGCCAAGCTCAACGCCAAAGATCTCGACAGTCTCGTCAGTCATGGAATCATCGATCTCACCGATTTGGCCGCCCTCAAGGATTCGCAAGACTTTCTCATGCGCGTGCGCAACGAAATGCACTTCGCCACCGGCAAGCATCAAGACCAGCTGACTTTCGAACAGCAAGAAAAAGTCAGCGAGGCCTTAGGATTTGCCAGCGAGGGTACGTTGCGCGGCGTCGAAGTATTTATGCGCGCGTACTACTTGCACGCCATGCAAATCAGCCGGCTGTCGGAATTAATCGTTCATCGGGTTACCGACTGCGACAGGCCGCGTTTTACCGACAATCTTATGTTCGGTCGAGCATTGCGCGAGGGCGTGCGCATATCCAAGGGCCACATCACGGTCACAAAACCTGAGATAATCGAAAACGATCCGGCGAACTTGATTCGCATCTTCGACGATGCGCAAAAGTATCACTGCCGGGTGAGCCATGAAACCCGCGAACTACTGCGCAGCCGTATTTCATTAATCGACGATGAGTTCCGCCGCTCGGCAGCGGCCAACCAGCCGTTTTTTTCGATCCTTAAAGGGAAAGATTCCGTTTATGAAACTCTGGTGGAAATGCACCGGGCCGGAGTGCTCGGCGCTTTCATTCCCGAGTTCAACCATCTGCTGTGTATGGTGTTGCACGACGCCTATCACACTTACACTGTCGACGAACATTCGCTCATGTTGATCCAGGAGATCGAGCGCCTGCGCGCCGGCAAGTATGTCGCGTCCCTGCCATTGCTCACCCAAATAGCGCGGGAGGCGGATAAAATCGAACTGCTCTATCTCGGCATGATGTTTCACGACATTGGCAAGGGATTTGGTGGCGGCCACTCGGAAATCGGCGCCAATCTGGTGCGCACGATCGCGCGTCGCATGAAACTCAATGCCGACGATGGCGCGCTGGTCGAGTTTCTCGTGCGCCATCATCTATTGATGACCCATACCGCGTTTCGGCGTGACCTGGAGGACGATAGAACCATCTTCGAGTTCGCGAAAACAATGTCCAGTGTCAACAAGTTGAAGATGCTCTATCTCTTGACCTTTGCCGATGTCAAAGCGGTCGGCCCGGATGTTTGGAATCCATGGAAGGCATCGCTTTTGGGCGAACTCTATGTCAAAACGCTCAATCTTTTGGAAGATGCGGAAAAGGGCGAATTCCACCGCCAAGACATTCGCGCCGTGTTGCGCCGTATCCAAGGCCGGGTAAGGCGGCAATTGCTCGAACTGCCGCAATCCGAGGCGAGGGTCGATGAATTTATCGATAAAATGCCGGACCGCTATTTCCTTTCGACCCCTGAAGCCGATATTCCGAAACATTTTGCCCTGATGGACAAATTCCGCGGTCAAGGCGCGCTGTCGTATGTCGAGCATTTCCCGGAGCGGAACTGTAGTTCGGTGGTGATCTGTACGGATGATCGGCCGGGCCTATTTGCGGCGATCACCGGGGTCTTGACCTCGCTTAGTTTGAATATTCTCAATGCGCGGATCTTTACCGCCAGCGACGGTCGAATTATCGACGTGTTCCGCATTTCGCATAGCGGGCGGCCCGAGTTGGTTATGGCGGAGGCAAAGTGGGCCAAGTTCAAAACCGTTTTGGATAGCGTGCTGGAAGGCAAGACGGATGTGGTTCGCTTGGTCGATGCCGCCAAACCTTCGCTGTACCTGCTCAAGCGCGCGCCCAAGGTGTCGACGGTCATCAACATCGACAACGAGGCCTCGGACGATTTTTCCATCGTCGAGGTGTTTACCGACGACCGCATGGGCGTGCTGTTCAACATCACCCACAGCTTGCATTTGTTGGGGTTGTCGATTCACGTCGCCAAAATCTCGACCAATGTCGATCAAGTGGCGGACGTGTTTTACGTCACCGACAGTTCCGGCAAAAAAATCCTCGGCCCCGAGCGCGTCGAGGAAGTACGAAGCTACCTCTTCCAAAGTCTAGCGCCGCACGATGTCACAGACGAAAGACGCCCTGAGCCCGTACATTGATTCATTCCTCTCGATGCTCACCGTCGAGAAGGGATTGTCAAAGAATACCCTCGACGCCTATAGCCGCGATCTCGCCGGCTTATCGAACTTTCTGATTGCACAAAAGGTTTCGGACTGGCGCGCAGTCGATGCCAGCTACATTCGCGCTTACGTCAGTAACTTGCGTGCCAAAAAGCTCGGCTCCAAGACCATCGCCCGCCATGTCGTGACGCTGCGCCGGTTGTTGCGTTTTCTCCAGACGGAAAACCTCATCACAGATAATCCCATGCCAGCGCTATTGCCGGCGCCGGGCCAGCGTAAACTGCCGCAGACCCTATCGGTACAGGATATCCAAAGTCTGCTGAATCAGCCCGACGCCAACGCGCCGTTGGGCGCCCGAGATCAAGCGATGTTCGAGTTACTATACGCCACCGGCCTTCGAGTATCGGAACTCGTATTGTTGCAAACGCAGCAGGTCAATTTCCAAGGCAACTACGTTATCGTCAAAGGCAAGGGCTCGAAGGTGCGCGCCGTGCCGTTCGGCAACTACGCGCGCGAAAAGCTGAATGCTTTCATGACTCACGCCCGGCCGCGATTGCTCAAGGGAAAAGCGAGTCCGTATATTTTCACCAACCGCTCCGGCAAACCGCTCAGCCGCCAAGGTTTCTGGAAACTGATTCGCCGCTATGCGCTCACCGCCGGAATCGACAAACGAGTGACGCCGCACACCCTGCGCCATTCCTTCGCCACCCATCTGTTGGAAGGTGGCGCCGACCTGCGCTCGGTGCAGACCATGCTCGGACACGCCGATATCTCGACCACGCAGATTTATACCCATGTCGATGGTGCGCGGTTGAAGAAGATCCATCAACAATTTCATCCGCGCGAAAAGAGCAGGGGATAACCCGCTAGCGTCGATGTTGACGACTTGAGGTGGACAGAGAAGCGGGAACACTGCAGTGACGAGCTGACTTTCTTTTTCAGGGTTTTCCAAGCCTTGGGTGATGGCTTTTTCTCCGCGGGTATGACGGCGTGATTAAGAATCGCAGCGACTTGTTATTGACTTAAATTAACACTGCGAGTTAGCTTGCCCGGAATTGGCATTACCGGGACGGAGTTGAAGTGCGCGGCGAGCGGCATTGTCGGCAACGGCACAGTCCGGTGGCTCGCCAGGAGATACTAGGCGATGGATGAGCAGGAACGTTGGCGATTGATCGAAAACCTGTTTGATCAGGCGCTGCAACGGCAGGGTATCGAGCGCCGCGACTTTCTCCGTGCCGCTTGCAACGGCGACCGACAATTGATCTCCGAAGTTGAGGATCTGTTGAGCCACCACGAGCTGGTGGAAGCGCAAAGCTTTTTGCTGTCCAGTGTCACGACTGGTGATGCACCAATCTCCGCTACAGCCGGCGAAGACCCTTACATTGGGATGCAGCTGGGTCCTTACGTCATAAAACGGCGCCATGCGAGCGGCGGGATGGGCAATGTGTATCTGGCCACTCGGCAGACCGATTTTCGCCAGCAGGTTGCCATCAAGGTGCTCAGGCGGGGCATGGACTCCGAAGACATCTTGCGGCGCTTTCGCAACGAGATTCAGGTGTTGGCGGCACTCAGTAAACATCCGCACATTGCGGCGCTGCAGGACGCCGGTAGTACCAAAGACGGCTTGCCCTTCTTTGTCATGGAATATGTCGAGGGCGAGCCGGTGGATACCTACTGCGATCAACACCGGCTTACGATACGCCAGCGCATCGAACTATTCTTACAAGTCTGCGCCGCGGTGGAGTTTGCTCACCGTCATATGGTCATCCACCGCGATTTGAAGGCTAGCAATATCTTGGTGCGCGCCGACGGCATACCCAAACTGATTGATTTCGGCATCGCTAAATTGACCACTCCCGAGTTCAGCGCGCAAACACTGACGCCGACCACTCCTGAGCGCCGGTTCATGACGGTAGAGTACGCGAGCCCGGAGCAGGTTCGCGGCGATTCGCTTACTGCTGCAAGTGACGTGTACTCGCTGGGCGTCATTCTGTACGAACTCGCGACGGGTCGGAAGCCTTACCAGCTGCAAGGTCTGCCGTTGCCGGAACAAATCAAAGTTGTCGCGGAAAAGGAACCCTTGCCCCCGAGTAAAGCCGTGGGCGGCAACCTGAGAGCGCTCGGTACGAATGCGAATCTTCCTGACAGTAATTCGGACACCATCGCGACAAGGCGTGGCACCTCGCCGATAAAATTGGCGCGGCAGCTAACCGGAGACCTCGAAAACATCGTCCTAAAGGCGCTGCGCAAGGACCCGCGCCAGCGTTACGAAGCGGTGGACGATTTGTCGGACGACTTGCAGCGTTTTCTAAGCGGCAGTCCGGTGCAAGCCCGGCCGATCGGGAAGACCGAGAAGCTATACCGCTGGTGCCGGCAGAATCCGGTGCCGACGGCTCTATTTGCGTGTGTGATCTTGACCGTTGCCATCGGTGTCTGGAATTTTTCCCGTCTTTCGGAGCAATTGATCCAAAGCACAGCAGTCGAAGGCGCCGCCTTGGAAGCCGAGACCCTCGCCATCGTGCAAGACTATTATTCAAAAGTCGTGGTC
>DASSGE010000102.1:0-5981 GCA_035693605.1 Binatia bacterium | reverse complement strand
GTACTGGGCGCTAAAAATATGCTGCACCACGCCGGGCTCCTGGTTGTAGGCTTCTTCGATCAAAAAGCTATTGTCCTCGATGACATCGATCGGTCTTTCATCGGCCGCATTAACGCTAGCAACGACGAACCAAACCAGCGCCGCAACCACGGCGCCCCCGAATCTTCTCTTCCGTATCATGCCGCCGCTGTTATTCATCGTTGTCGAACCTAGCGCAAATCGTTCTAATGTTGAACCGCCAGCCTTGGTTTATCCGAAACTACGAGAGTATGCGACGACGATTTACCCGGCGTCTTGAGCTTTGGCAGCTCTCCCTGATCATCCGTTGAACTTCTGAACCATGAACCGCGCGCTTGTCGCGCTAATTCCAAAGAGAAATTCCCATCCTCAACTTGCCATGCTCCAAGTCATGCAGCGCTTCGTTGATCTGCTCGTAACGATAGCTCTGCGTGATTAAGCCTTTCAATTCGATGCGACCTTGCTGCGCCATTTGGAACACTTCGTCGACGTCGTTGGCTTGCCGGCTCGAAACGCCGGTGATGGTGATTTCCCGGGTAACGAAATTGCCGCTGCTGATCGTGAACGGCCCGCTGCCCAAACCGCCGATGATCGTTGCCGTGCCGCCGGGACGGGTCGCCTGGATGATCTGATCCGAGGTCTTGGCGTTGCCGATCGCTTCGAAAGCTTTGTCGACGCCGCCCGCAGTCAGCTTGAGGACCGCTTTTACCGGATCTTCCGCGCTCGCGTTGATCGTGTGCGTCGCGCCGAAGTTTTTGGCGGCGGCCAATTTGTCGTCAACGATGTCGACGGCGATGATCGGATAGGCGCCGAAGCATTTAAGGAATTGAATCGTATTGAGCCCGATGCCACCGCAGCCGATAACCAGCGCCGACTCGTTGGGCTTCAATTTGCCGCGATGCTTGACGGCGTTATACGCGGTGGTCACCCGGCAGCCGACCACGCTCGCTTCTTCCATGGAAATGCCGTTGGGAATTTTGAATGTCATGTACGCCGGCACCGCCACGTATTGAGCGAATCCGCCGACATTCCACCGGGTAACGACCGTACCATCTTTCTTCTTTAAACTGGGCGGCGCCGGCCGGCGCTCGCAGAGATTTTCATGGGCGCTCAAACAATAGCGGCAGCGGCCGCACTTGTAACGCATGCCGATAATTACCCTGTCGCCGACCTTGAAGTCTTTGCAATGCGCGCCAATGGCCTCGACGGTGCCGGCCACTTCATGGCCGAGGATCGTCGGCGGCGTAAAACGATTGCGCCCCTCGATGACTTTCAAGTCGGTGTGGCACACACCGCAGGACGCGACTTTGATCAACACATCGTCATCGTGGACATCCGGCATATCGAGATCTTCAATCTTCAAAGGTTGGCGGACTTCGTAAAGAACGGCGGCTTTCACATCGGCTCCTTTCAGCTCACAACAGACAATAGAAAGGGCAACCCCTGCGGTTGCCCCGATAAAACTTCCGGAATTTTACTTACGCCAGCCCAATGCTTGCGGTCAAAGACCTCTCGTGACCCGGCTGCTTACTTGATCGCCTTCGCCCGCTCGATCATCTCCTGCGCCGAGAGTTCCTGGCCATACAGTGGATTGGTTTGCTCAAATATTCTGGAGCGATCGAGTCCACCCAAAACCGCCGGATCGAAACCGGCGTCGCGCACCAGCATCGATGCGACTTTTAGCGCTTCTTGATCATTGCCGGCCATCGGGATCGCGATGCGGCCTTCCGCGCGGTTGGCATTACTCCTGAGCCGACTGACTCCCAAGGTGTTGAACGCGCGCACCACGCGCGCGCCGGGGAGTAACCTTTGCGTCGTCAAACCGACGCCCTTCTCACGCGCCTCCTTGCCGATCTCGCCGTCGCGAGCCAACACCGCGTTGCCGGTATCCATGACGATCTTCCCGGCCAGATCCGTGGCGTAATCCTTCGAAATCTGCGCCATCGATCCATAGGGTACAGCGATCAGAATCACATCGCCAAACGCGATCGCCTCCTTCACGGTCCCCGCGCGCGCCTGTGGCCCGACCTGCTCGACCAGGGATTTCAGGTTATCCGGATTGCGCGACGAGAACAAAACCTGATGCCCGGCCTTTGCCCAAAACGTTCCCAGCGTGCTGCCGACGTTGCCGGAGCCGATGATGCCGATTTTAATGGGATTGCTGCTCTTGACGGCTTGCCCAACGGCAGTGGATGGGATGGCGCACGCCGTGACCGCCAGAGTTATCATTGCCACCACAGAAGAGATCGATCTCCAAAAGCCGGCTTTCTTCATAGCAGTAAACCTTTGTTACAATATTTGCGCCGCTCCGAATTCCGAGAAGGCTTGAATGACTGGAACATTTTGAACATCGGGGCTTGGTTATCTCGGATACAATTCTTTGACGAATCCTTCCTTGGTCAACTGCTCGAGCGGCGCCGGATCGTAGAACTTGCGCGCATCGGCTGCTTTAGCCTTGGGGTTGCGTTCGGCCAAGTCTTCCATCACTGCTTCCATCTCCGGCTGAGTTACTGTGGGAATATTGCGGATGTAACCTAGGACGTAGCTCTTGAACGCGCTCATCAACAGCTTCGTGTCATTATTACGTGTGTATTTGCCGAGCACACGCACGGTGAAGTCGGGGTTAGCCTTGGCATACTTGATGCCCTCGAGGGTCGCTTTGAGGAAGCGATTAAGCGTCTGCGGCCGGTTGCGAATGAACGAATCGGTCGTGACCAAAGCAGTGCCGGGATAACGAAACTTTACTTCGCTTAAATTCAAAAATTCCTTGTAGCCGGCTTCCTTGGCCTTCTCCAAGGTCGGCGATGAAATCAAACCGCCTTTTATCACGCCCTGCTGCATAAAAAGCAAAATTTCCGGCACGCCGCCGGTTTGAATCATCTTAATATCTTTGTTGGGATCGAGTCCATATTCGGCGACTGCTTTGCGCAACCCCAGATCGGTCAATGAGCCGAAGCGGCTCACACCAAAGGTCTTGCCTTTCAAGTCCTGCGGCGTGGCGATATCCGGGGAAGTCACCAGGCTCATGGGAATGACATTGATGGTCGTCGCGATGGTGATCGCATCCGAACCGGACAGACGCGACAGCGCCGCAGCCGCGCCCGAACCCTGAACGATATGCGCATCGCCGGAAAGCAGAGTCGTGATCGCCTGCGCGCCTGCGACATAGATGACGCTGACATCGAGGCCATATTTTTTGAAGATACCGGCTTCCTGCGGCACCCAAGTCGTAATCGAGGTAGCGGCAATCGACGAGTAGCAGACGTTGAGCTTCTCGAGCTCCGGTTGTGCCGCTTCACTCAACCGAAGGTAGCCGCAAAGGCCAAAGCCGAGCGATAAAAAGAATCCCACAAGCTTCATTGCACCTCCGTCGTTACCGCGTCGCAGCGCTCCGAAGCTGAACTTAGAGAAGGGGTCCAACCATGTCAAGGCGAGTTTTACCGTGCGCTGCAGGTAACGGACGCGGACGCACAATTGTGTTGCCCCGGCGCCTATGATATTTCCCGGACCAGTCGAGTTAACTCCCACGCCACCCACAATGAATGAACAAATCAAAACCGTAGGTGTCATCGGCCTGGGCGTCATGGGATTCGACATCGCCTTTCTCTACGCCTCGAAGGGTTTGCGCACGCTGGCCTACGATGCCGCAACATCGGCAATGGATTCGCTCACCGAGCGGCGCGAACAGACGATCGAGCGCCTGAAGAAACGCAATCGTATTACGGACGACGAGATAAATAGGCTACGAGCACTGCTCATTCCCGCGGACGGAATTCCCGCAATGGCGCAAGCGGACCTGGTCACCGAGGCAGTGTCGGAAAACGCCAAAACCAAACTGACGGTCTTCAAAGCCCTGCAAGACGCGGGTTTCGCCGGGCTGCTGACAACCAACACCTCATCGGTCACCCGCGCGACTTTACTAAGAGATGGAAAGATTGAAGCCAAAAATTTTGCCCTGACACACTTTTTCAATCCCGTGCTCTACACGCAGATGGTCGAAGTCGTCAGCGGCGACATGGAACCCGGGAACCGAGATCGACTCTTGGCATTCTTGAAATTACTCGGGCGCGATGCGGTACCCGTCCAAGACATCTCCGGCTTCGTGTCCAATGGTATTCTGATGATCTACGCTGTCATGGCCGTGCGCTTGCTCGAGCGCGGTGCGCGCATCGACCAGGTCGACCAGGCGGCGAAGGAACTAAAAATATTGCCGCCGTTCATCAGCTTCGACAGTTGGAAACCTTCCATCGTAGAAGACGTCACGCGCAGCATGGCGGAACTGCGCGGCGACACTTTCCTGCGCTCGTCGCCGCTGCTCAGCCGGCTCGCCAAAGATAATCCGAGATTCTACGTCGATCAGCAACCCAATCCGAAGATTTACCAGTTGGCTCGGGCGCAGGGCAAATCTGTCGACGACGAAAGCGTCAGGCGCGCTCTCGCTACGTCGATGTTGATCGCCGCCGCTCGCGTCGTCGAGCTCGGCGAAGCTCCTACAACCGTCGACTTTGTCGCCACCGAAGGCATCAAGATGCCGCAACCGCCCCTCAAACAGATCGATGCCACCGGTGCAGCAGGATTGCGCCAAGAAGTGGAGAAAACCAATCGCATGCTCGGCGAGAGCCCGCTGGAGTTTCCAGCAATTCTCGTCGAGATGATTGGCGCTAAAAACAACTTTTACCCAGACTCGAGAGAATGAACCGCCGTCCATGAAAGCCTTTGACGTTCACGTTCACCCAAGCACCCGCGGCCTCGATAGTCACGCCTGCGGCTACTTCAAAAGAAACCTCGCCGAGATTCCGCAAACGCCGGAAAGCTTCGCGGCGCTTTATGCCAAGAACGATGTTCAAGCCCTGCTGATCGGCTGGCACCCATCGACGGTCAACGAAGGCGCGCGCAACAGCAACGAACATGTGCTCGAGCTCGCCGGACAATTTCCCGCGACCTTTCCTGGCATCCTCGCCGCTCTCGACACCAACGCAAAAGATTTGACCGGCGTCGCGCGCTACGCCGGGGAACTGGTGCAGAACTCCGCAGTCAAAGGCTTCAAGTTCCATCCGCCCGATCAAGGTTTTTATCCCAACGACAAACGATTTTACGACATCTGGGAGATTATCCAGGCGAGCGGTAAGCCGGCGCTGTTTCACGTCGGCTTCACCGTGCTCGGCGCCAACACCGATGGCGGTAGCGGCATCGCCCTCGACTATGGCCGGCCGATTTACCTCGACACTCTTGCGCGCGATTTTCCCAAGATGAAAATCATCGCCGCTCATCCCGGTTGGCCCTGGGAACAGGAACTGATCGGCGTCGTGACGCACAAGAAAAATCTTTTCGTCGACACCTCCGGCTATCTGGCCGAACAGCTCCCCGAGCTCTTTCAAAGAGCCATCGGCGGCCGGTTGCAGGACAAAGCGCTCTTCGGCACCGACTTTCCCTACGTCGATTTGGAAAAAGCTTTAGCGAGTTTCGACAAAATGAATTTCAAGCCGGCGGTGAAGGACAAACTGCTGTTCGGAAACGCGCAGACGTTATTCGGCGTGTAGCAAAAAAGGACCACCATGCTGAAACACTTCTTAATCTTGCTAATTGTCAATTTTCAATTATCCGTTATCAATTTTAATGTTGCGCACAGCGCAACATTAACGAAACTCCGCATCGGCTACCCCTCGCCGAGCGCGGCGTTTTATCCGCTGTTCGCGACTAAGGAAGCTGGGCTGTTGGAAAAATATGGCTTCGATAGCGAAATGGTCTACGTCCAGGGCGTGAAACTGATACAAGTGCATGTTTCCGGCCAGCTCGACATCTCGACGGTTTCATCGGTGGTCTATCTGCAAGCATCGGTCGGCGGCGCCGACTTGATTCAAGTCGCCAGTTCCATCGACAACCAGATCATGAAACTAATGGTCCATCCGAGTATCGCCAAACCGCAGGATCTCAAAGGCAAAACCCTGGCGGTGACCGGATTT
>DASSGE010000101.1:0-2538 GCA_035693605.1 Binatia bacterium | reverse complement strand
TGGGCGGAAAAGCTTGTCGCTTTTTGTGTTGAGGGCAGCGGCTGCGATGTCGTGTTAAACAGCAAATGGTCGACGCTATTTGGCATGCCAACTTCGTTCTGGGGCTTTTTAACCTACGGCTTGCTCGCTGCAGTAGCTTGGAACCGGTACGCCGACAATCAGTGGCGCTGGGCGTGGGTGATCTCGCTATTCGGCTTGCTCTTTAGTCTATATTTGACTTCGATTTCGTTCATCGAACTGAAGGCGGCGTGTCCCTATTGTCTCACTTCGCTCGGCCTAATGGCAGTCATCTTCGTCATGACGACCTTACAAAAGCCGGCAGGTTTGCCAAACTTTTCCTGGGGGCCATGGCTGGGCAAGAGCACTGGGGCCGGTGTGGCGATCGTCGTTGCGCTTCACTTCTATTTCGCTGGCTACTGGGGCGGTGCCCCGGGTCCCGAAGATCCGTGGGTTAAAGGCTTAGCGGAACATCTTTCCAAGACGGACGCTAAGTTTTACGGTGCTTCATGGTGTCCGCATTGCCAAGAACAGAAAAAATTATTCGGCAGCTCGGGCAAACGGATTCCGTATGTCGAGTGCAGCCCGGGCGGTCCGCAAGCGCCGCAAGCGGCGGTCTGTAAAGAAAAGAACATTAACAATTATCCGACCTGGATTATTAATGGCCAGCGCACCACCGGCGTCCAATCATTGGATACATTGGCGCAGCTCACCCAATATACGGCTGCGGGGACAAAACCATGATGCGAATCGGATCGCATATTTACATTAGCTTCACCGCGCTGGCATTGGGCATAAACCTGTTAACCGCATCCGGAATCAATGCCGATCCATCGAAGTACCCCGAGTTCGCCCAGCAGAGTCTGCCTGCCGATGTCACCCCCGAGTTGCTCGGGGTCGAGCAGCTGATTGCCGAGATCAAAGCCGGAGCCAAACCAATGCTCATCGATGTCCGGACCAAAGTTGAATTCGACGAAGTCCATATTTTGGGCGCCCAATCGGTCCCGTTGGCGGAGTTCAAAGAATCTTTGAAGACCATTCCCCGCGACCGGCCGGTGGTACTCTATTGAGCGTGCCCCCATCACCTGGCCAGTCTGGCCTATGGCATTCTCTACGAAAACGGTTATCGCAATATGAAGGTGCTCGATGAAGGCATCATCGGCTGGTATCAAAAACGCTACCCCGTGGAAGGCAGCAAAGTTCCGCGTTCGTAAAACTATGTCTGGCAAACCTGCCGTCGTTCTGCTCAGCGGCGGCGTCGATTCGGCGACGGCCGCGGCCATCGCCACACAAGCCGGCTTCGCGATTCATGCGCTCAGCTTCCGCTACGGCCAGCGTCACGCTTGTGAAATCAGCGCGGCGCGCCGCGTGGCTAAATTCTTGCACGCATCTAGTCACTTGGTGATCGAATTCGATCTGCGCGCCATCGGCGGTTCGGCGCTTACTGACGACATCAATGTTCCTAAGAGTCGCAGCATCGCGGAAATCTCCCATGGCGTTCCAGTCACCTATGTACCGGCACGCAACACCATTTTTCTATCGTTCGGACTCGCTTTGGCTGAACGCATCGGAGCCTACGATATCTTCTTCGGCGCCAATCAACTCGATTACAGCGGCTACCCCGACTGTCGCGAAGAATATATCCGCGCATTTGAGAAGATGGCCAACCTTGCCACCAAAACCGGCGTCGAAGGCAAGAGTCGGCTAAAAATCCAAACGCCGCTTTTACACATGACAAAATCGGCAATCATCGCCAAAGGCATCGAACTTGGCATTGACTACGGTCTTACCTGGAGTTGTTACGACCCCGGCGAGAATGGCCGCGCTTGCGGGCGCTGCGATAGTTGCCAGCTGCGCGTCAAAGGTTTTCGCGAAGCCGGCGCGGTCGATCCGATTGTTTACTGCGTAGACTAATCCAACATGTTACCCAGCCCATTCACACCTCACTTTCTCAGTCAGCTAGAAGCCTTGCGCCTACGTACGCGCAAGGAATTCCTCGGCAGCCATCCAGGCAGCTACTCGTCGCCGCGCCGCGGCACGAGTTTGGAATTTGCCGATTATCGCCGCTACGCGCCGGGCGATGATCTGCGCTATCTCGACTGGGGCATCTACGCGCGCACGGATAAGCTCTACGTAAAACTGTTTCGCGAGGAAGTCGACCTGTTCGCCTATGTCTTCATCGATGCCAGCGCATCGATGAATTATCCGTCGCGCGAGCGCAAGTATTTGCCGGCGACTCACGTCGGTCTAGCGCTAAGTTATGTAATTCTCGCCAACCATGATCATGTAAAATTGCACATACTGCAGGCGCAGAACGGTAACAAATCCACGCCGTTTTATCGTGGCCGGACACGCATGACCGATTGTGTCAACTTCGCAACTTCCGCAATCCCGGCTGGGGTCTTGCAACTCGCGCCGGCACTGAACGACCATTTGAAGAAACTTCGCCGGCCGGGCAAAGCGATCTTGATCTCGGATTTCTTGATGTCTGCTGCATCATACGAATCTGGCTTGAATCTGCTGCGCGCGTTTAATCTCGAT
>DASSGE010000100.1:0-4982 GCA_035693605.1 Binatia bacterium | reverse complement strand
AGCTCGATCTTGTAGCCATTGGGATCTTCGAGAAAAGCGATCGCGTTGGCGCCGCTGCCATGTTTCATCGGGCCGGGCTCGCGGGTGATCTTGACGCCTTTGGCGCGCAGCTCTTCGCAGGTCTTGTAAACGTCCGGCACTCCGAGTGCGATATGGCCGAAGCCATTGCCGATGTCGTAAGCATGGATATCCCAATTGTAGGTCAACTCGATCACCGCATCGGTTTCCTCCGAGCCGTAGCCGACGAAAACGTTGGTAAAACGGCCCGACTCGTAGTCACGCTTCTTTAAAACTTTCATGCCGAGCCCGTCGCAGTAAAATTTCAAACTCTCGTCGAGATTGTTGACTCGAATCATTGTATGGACAATCTTCATAATCCCTCCGTTCGCATAGTCGAGTTAGGGCACTCGCAGATGTGATCACTGCATGGCCTTGGCAAAACCTCGAATGGTCTCCTCGCGGCTACCGCCTGGCGGGCTGTAGGGAATGATCGCGATTTGCTGGATACCGGTCTTTTTAATCCGCTCGATCTGCGCTTTGCATTCGGCTACCGTCCCGGCGATGGCAAACTTGTCTACCAGCCAATCGGGAATCACTTCAGCGTGGTTCGCCTGCTGATCCATGTGATGGTAGTAGTCGTAGGTTTTGCGGATCTCTTCAAGAACGTTTTGTTCGTTAGGATCGAGGACGTACGGCAACGGATGAGCGACAACTCGAGCGACATGGGCCTTGACCGCGTCTTTCGCGTTGGCGGTCTCGGAAACCGCGCACGGGACCCACAAGACTAGATTTATTTCTTCCAATTTCCGGCCGGCCGCTTTCGCTCCCACGGCAATTTTTTCTTTGGCATGAGCGATGTAATCGTCGGCAACACCGACGAGGACGATGATCCCGTCAGCAATGCGCCCGGAAAGCTCCAACATCTTCGGCCCGCTGGCGGCAATGTAAATCGGCACTCTGTTTCGGCATGGATGAAGCAGATGAATTTTGCCGGTCGGCAGTTCGGCTTCCTTGCCGGCGAACAACTCGCGCATCTGCTGCAGCGACTTTTCGAAGTTAGCCAGCGTCGAAGGCTTCATGCCCATGGTTTCCACCGAGCTGTCGCCCAAGCCGATACCGACGATCATGCGGCCCGGCGAATATTCTTCCAAAGTCGCATAGCCGCTGGCGATCACCGAGGGATGGCGCGTCAACGGGTTGGTGACGCCGGTGCCGAACTTGACTTTGCTGGTGTTGAGCATCATCGCCGTCATATTGATGTAAGCCTCGCGCCAGATTAAGTGGGAGTCTCCCACCCAAATATGACTGAAGCCGACCTCTTCACACACCTTGGCCAAGTGAATCATTTTTTGCAGCGGCTCGGTGGGAAAAAGTCCAACGCCGAATTCGAATTGGCTCACGATCGACTCTCCTTTAACAACAACTTTCGCTGGCAGCCCGCTCCGGCGGCGGGGTTTGCTGGCTGCGCCCAGCGACTTGGACGACGCCGTCGATAATCACGTAGGAGATCCCCGGCAAATCGCCTTTGGCAAAGGAATCCAGCGCGTCCTGCGAAACCGAGCCGGTTATCTTGTGCAGCAAGACGATATCGGCGGGCCACCCCTCTTCGAGAATGCCCAAATTCAAATCATGGGCGCGGCCGACGTTGCCGGTGGCCATGCAGATGGCTTTCTCCGGCGCAATTTCGCCAACCGAAGCAAGAAACGCGATCTCGCGCAAAATGCCGCGCGGCACGATGCCGGTCCCGCCTGGTGTGTCGGTACCGATCAACACGCGGTCATAACGGCCATTCGCTTTCACGGCGCGCGCGAGACTCAACGCCAAGCGATAGTTGCCCGAGGTACAGATCTCCATGAAACACTCGGTCTCATTGGCGATGCGCAGCATGTCCTCTTCCGGCATCGGAATCGGCCCACCGGTGATATGGCCGATGATGTCCGGCTTGATTCTTTGCACCATCTCGAAACCAGCCACTTGGCTCACTCCGGAACGTGACACGCCGCCGGAATGAATCTTAACCTTGATACCCCGAGCGTGCGCCCAATCGACGTAACGCTTCGCTTCGCCGTTGGGCAGCAGGCTGTAATCGTAAAAAATGAATTTAACCAGCTTGATGCCGAGGGAGTGAATCTCGTCGAAATCTTTTTCAGTCAATCCCGGAACCAAGAGCAAGGTGCCGGCATGTACCTTGACACCAGAGGGCCGCAGGTTGTCGTAGCACTTCTTGGTTACGATGGCCACCGACAGCGCTGTGCGCGCGTCCGGCGGCAGCGGCAGCCCCGGCAGATGTAGTTCACCGGCGGATATCAACGCGGTCACGCCGCCATGCATGTAGTTGGTAATCCAACCCAGGGTATTCTGCGCCGGCGTGTACTCACCGATGGACGGATGCGAATGCGAGTCGATCAAACCTGGGATCGCCGTGATACCGTTGGCATCGATGGTTTGGTCGGCGTCTTGAGTCAAACCGTTGCCGATGGCTTGAATCGAACCATCTTCAATAAATATCGAATCTGCCTGCCTGAGTGGACTTTCCAGTCTACCCGTCGCCAGCGTGCCGATGTTTTTAATCAGGATTGATGCCATAGTTCACCACTTGGCGAGCGACTATATCAAAGTGACTTTGTGAGTAAACCCAGTTGCAGATTTGCCCAGGACCGTTACGGCCGGTGCATGCTTAGCGATTGTTAGGAGCCGAAGATCTCGCGCACAATTGCTCTGGCCGCATCGGCGGAGATCTCGTCCAATCTCGCGGCGCCGACGAGAGGAACCGTTTTGACGACCTGCCGCTGCCAAGACATCGCGCCATTATCGATACGCACCAAGCGCATCTCCACCGTCGTGCGCAGCGGCGAATGTCCGTCGGTATGCCAGCGGCGGATCTCCGACAGCCACAACCAGCCCGAGAGGTTCGCCGTACGCGCAGTGGCCGCGGCGCTAACGCCATCGAAGGGAAACGACTGTAAACGGACATCGCGCTCTTCGGGCAATAACACGGTAATTTGCCGTTGCTGAAGTTCGCGCTGCAGCGAACCGCGAAGTAAATCCATAACCGTGGGCCGGTAATCTGGCGAAAGCTTTCCCGCCATCTCACCTAGTGAACGTAACGGATTGGTGCCTGGCAAGCGTAAATCCGAACCCGTGCCATTGCGCACCGGAGCGAGCCAGATAGGCCCCTGGCGCATCAGCGCGGAATCAAGCGGCACGTCAGTCTGCTGCGCGCCGCAGCCGGCGAACAGCACAAGCGATAATACCAATAGCCCAGCGAGCCCCCGGCCCCGGCGTAACACCGCGTGCACGGCATACACCGCGAAAAGCACGACGCAGCCAAACGCCACATCCGTCGGTCCAAGCGGCAAATCCAACCGGACCGATAGATAAAATCCGCAGACCGCCGTGATCAAGCCGACGATCGACGACAGCGACAGAAACGATCCCATGCCGCGCGCCAGCGTGCGCGCCGCTAAAGGCGGCAGTACCATAAAGCCAAAAACCAGCAGAGGCCCGGCCATGATCACGCCGACGGCGATGCTAAAGCCGCACAACACGTACAACCAAAGACTCCACTGCACGCTGCCGCCGGTAAGCAAGAAAGACAGATCGCGGTCGAAGGAATTGAGCAGGAACTCCCGGCGAAACAGCACCAGCCCGACGTAAACCACGCCATAGACCAGCGCCAGTAATTTTAGTTCCTCCGTGGACAAGGAGATCACTTCGCCCTTGAGCAGATTGAGTATCTCCAACTCCCCGGCGGGGTTGAAGACGATGAACAAGATTGTCAAAGCTGATGCCAACGCGTAGGCTGCCGCCAATCGCCCTTCCGGCGATCCGGTCGCATGGCGGTCGAGATAGGCGAGCAAACCCATGCCGGCAAGGGTGAAGACGAGCGAGCCCGCGGTCGCCAACAGCCGTTCACCGCCCGATCCATGAGTGAAGCCCAAGGCATGGTGCAGCCAAAAGGTGGCGGCCACGCCGCAGGCGGCGATCTGGGGTAGCGTCAAACCGAGAAATACCCGCCGGCGCAACATCAAATGCGCGCCCACGAGGGGGCAAACCAAAGCGAGAATGGCGCTGCCGAGCAAGGCCGGGAAAAGCAAAAACGATGGGCTGAGAATTTCCACTAAGTTCACCATGGATGTTGCGCCACCGATCCTTCCTCCCATACCACCTTGCCGCCGTCGACTCGCAGGACTTTGTCGGTCACGCTGCGCACCATGCGCAGATCGTGGCTCGAAAAGAAGATCGCTTTGCCTTCGTCGCGATTGAGCTTGAGCAAAAGATCGCTGATCGCCTTTTGCGACTCCGGATCGACCCCGGCTAAGGGCTCGTCGAGAATCAGTATCTTCGGGCCGACCATAAGCGCCCGGGCGACGAGCATGCGTTGGCGCTGCCCGCCCGAGAGAGAAAAGAAGGACCGGCCGGCCAAATGCGCTAGCCCAACCTGATCGAGCACATCGTGCAATCGCCTTTTTTCCCGCGCTGGCAATCCCTCATAGGGCTTGAGTCGTCCAAAGCCGCCCATCGCCACCACTTCGCGCGCCGTTATCGGAAAGGTCGAATCCAACGCCGAACTCTGTGGTACATAGCCGAACTCGTTAAGCGCGCAGTTGCGGATCAGCACACCGGCGATAGCCGGAATGAAGCCCAATATCGTCCTAAAAATCGTCGTCTTGCCGGCGCCATTGGGTCCAGCCATGGCGATGAGATGGCCGGCGCCGACATCCAAGTCGACGTTGTGCAGCACCGGCGCGCCGTCGTAACCGAGAGTCGCCGCGCGCAAGCTCACTAATGGGGGAGCTTCTTTGCTCATGCAAATCCTCCCCTCTGGACGTCGATGCGGCGATGCATAGGAGTTGCTTTCTAAGTCTTTTTCAGCGCGGCCAGCAAACTTTTCACATTATGCTCGATGAATTTGATATAGGTATCGGTCTCCGTGGCGCCCCCCGAGATACTCTGCAGTCGTACCACCGCCGCCGCCGATT
>DASSGE010000099.1:0-7388 GCA_035693605.1 Binatia bacterium | reverse complement strand
CCTTCGCGGCCAAGATGAGCCGCGAATTACAAATTCCGCTTCATGTTGCCGCGAGCGCTGAAGAAGCGATTGCTAGTGCCGATGTCATCATCACGGCAACGAATTCGCGGACACCGATATTCAATGGCGATGAGCTCAAAGAAGGAGTGCACATTACTTCCATTGCCAACGGCGATAGGACACGGGTGCGCCAGGAACTCGATGAAACGGTACTGCGCCGCGCTAACCCGATTTTTGTAACGTCCAAGGAGACCCTTTGCGTCAACGAAAGCGATATTTTCCGCGCAGTGCGCGATAAAGTCATCGGTTGGGACAAGGTACATGAAATTTCCAACCTGTTGCTCGGCCAAGTCGCTGGCCGCAGCAATGATCGGCAAATCACGCTTTTCAAGCTTCAAGGCACCGGCATCATGGACGTCGCAATTGGCTTCGAAGCCTACAAACGACTTAAAGACAGCAGACTAGCTCAATCGCTCTGATCGCGATTTCAATCTGCCGGGTACGAAGTCAGCTCATCGTCGAAATTTTCTGCGGACGGATTTTATAAATCACGCGCACCTCGCCCGAAGCGCGAAACGGGTAGCTGTCCTTGCCCAGGTAATGCTTGGCTAGAGAATCGATATGCGCATCGGCGCCGTTCTCTGTGATCTCCGCCACTTCCCCTTGAATCGCCAGGTAACGATAAGCGTTGTCGGGATCTTGAATCGACAGCGCGACTTGTATATTCCGGCGCATATTCTTGTCCTTGAGCCTGCCTTTTGCGGAGTTGACCCAAAAATACGTGCCATCATAGCTGAACCATACGGGCGTGACCTGTGGTCCGCCATCCGCCATTACCGTGGCCAGATGAGCGAAGGCAACTTTGCTTAAAAGATCTTTAAAGGATTCGGGTACTGTCGTGGCCATGACCAATCCTCCAGCTTTAGTGAATTCGAATTTAGCAAAAATAATCGGTTAATTCAGTAAGACTGTCGATGGTGACATCCGGCTGCGCGGCGCGTACCGTCTCCTTATTGCTCAAGCCGTACGTCACACCGCAGGTGATTATACCGGCACGCTTTCCGGCTTCGATATCCGTGTCCCCATCGCCGACAATGAGCGCTTCGGTCGGGGCGATATCGAATTGATCCAGAATTAACTGCACCATCTCCGGATGAGGTTTTTTTTTGGCGACGCTATCGCCACCCAAGATGGCATCGAACTCCGCTGCGACGCCCAAACCTTGGAGAATCGCCAATGTTAGCCTGTGCATTTTGTTGCTCACCACGGCGCGTCGCTTTTTGGCAAAATAATGTAAAACATCCTTCACCCCCGGATAGAGAACGGTACGGTCGAGCAAGTGTGTTTCATAATACGCCAGAAAGGTACGCATGACTTGGCTGAACTGATCCGGCCCCTTTTCAGGTAACGATCGTTTGACTAGATGCTCGATGCCGCGCCCGACGTTCGCGTGGACGGCATAGTCGGGCAATGGACGCAGACCGAACTCTCGGCGGGTAAAATTGACGGAGTCAGCCAAGTCATGGGCGGTATCTGCTACTGTGCCATCGAGATCGAACATCACCATTTGCAAGTACTTTTTCATCGAAAGTCAGCAAAATAGACCCCAACAACGGCTCTGTCAAACCAGCTTTTCCAATTCCAATGAAAGTGTTATTCATGAGCAAAAATTAAATAGAGGGCTACCCAGCGAAAACGCAGGAGGAACTCGAATGACTCTAACTCACGTCACCAGTGCATTGGTTTCGTTTACGCTCGCTTTGTTGGCGCTGCCGAATTGTACTGTCGCTCAGAAACTCAACACCGCTTATATCTCCACCACACCGGGAACATCGACGGTGATCCAGGTCGCCAAGGAAGCCCGCCTGTTCGACAAACATGGTATCGATGCCACGGTAATTTTCATATCCGGCAGCGTGCGCGGAATTCAGGCTATCCTCGCCGGCGAAATTCCAATAGGCGAAGGCGGCGGGCCCGGACTTGCCAGCGCGCGCCTTGCCGGCGGCGATGTCGTCGCTATCGCCGGCAACGTCAATGTCCTGCCGTACTATTTGGTTTCCCACCCAAGCATTAAACGGCCTGAGGACTTGAAGGGTAAAATCGGCGGCACCCATATCGCCGGAACCACGGCGGAGTTCGCTTTGAAAGTGGGGCTGAAAAAAATCGGACTAGACCCGCTCAAAGATACCAGCCTGCGCGTCATCGGCGGCGCCATCGAGCGCATGGTCGCACTGCAAAAAGGCATCGTCCAGTTCACCGTGGTTACCGAAGCCGGCAAGGCCCAAGCCGAGAAACTCGGCTACCCGACCGTCGTCGACATGGTGGCGCTGCAAATTCCTTTCCCGCAAAACGGCATTTATACCTCGACCAAGTTGATCCGCGAGAATCCTGATCTCGTGCGCCGCTATATGCGCGCCTATGTCGAGGCGCTGCACTTCTACAAAAACCATAAGGAAGACACATTTAAAATCATGCGCAAATACTCGCGAGTGGAGGATCGCAGAGTTTTGGAAGAAGCGTGGGATTGGCACGCCAAGTTCATGCCCGAGGCGCCCTATCCCCCCGTCGATGGTTACCAACTCGTACTAAATGATATTGCGGAAAAGAATCCCAAAGCCGCTCAAGCTAACGTCAAAGAATATATCGATTCGCGATTTGTGAAGGAGCTTGAAGATTCGGGGTTTATTAAGGGGCTGTACCGAAAATAAAAATTCAAAGGGTCCCATCGTTCCATGAGTTCCAGCTCGGTCCCGAAGACGCTTGGAACATTTGGAACAACTGGAACCCTTGGAACGGTCTTAAAGTTTCGCTCGCGATGCTTCTAGCACCTGATGCATCGGTTCGATGTCGATGACGAGCGACGACAGCTGCAATTTCTCATCGCGCAAAGATTCGGGCACCTGGTCCATCACATCGGCTTCGAGCACATGGTAAACGGGAATTTTTAGTGCGACTCCAGCGAGCGGCCCGGCGAAACTCGGATCGCCTGCCGTCACCGTTTCGGCAAACACTTCGACACCGTTAGCCTCACCGTTGCCTAAAACCACCGTCAAATTTTCCGGACCATACTGGTCCGCCAGGCGCTTGATGACTCCTTGATTCTCGAAGTTCATCGCGCCTGCGGCGGTTCAAACAAAGCACTCAGTGGCCTGAAATATAACCTCGTAGCCCGCGCCCTCGAGACACTCCGCGATGACTGGACCCGGCACACCGTCCCGTTCGCCGATGGCGATAATCTTTTTACCTCTTTGCATGCTTCCTCCACTACGTTTCATTACGGTCGAGCAAAAACGAACAGCCATCCGACAACTGGGTCATCCGGCCGAGAAACAAACTTCCTTTGGCCATGAGCAGCGCATTGCGTATCTCGCCCTTCTCGAGCGCCGCCTTCGCATGGCCCAAATAAACAATTGCCGAGGGGATATGTCCCTGAGTCGGCGCATAACCTAGCATGCCGCGGCGGCGGACGAAATCTTCCATCTGATTCTTCTGAATCTGCCCGCGCATTACCGCCAGCGCGGCAAGAGTGAGATAATTCGTTCGCGGCACATCGCCGCTGCCCGACGGCACCGTGATCTCCGGGTTGTGCAGCTCGACGCCGTAGCGATCGACATCGGTCAATTTCATGCCTAGCTTGGCCAGCGGTATCTCGGCTAATTCCTCAGCCATTGCCTGGGGCGAACCGCCGGCGCGTACGGGATGAAATGCCACGGAGTCGAGCCGCATGCAGACCTGTCCCGGCTTTGCTGCGCTGATGATCGCAGCGAAACTACCGATCATGTCTTCCAGAATCGGTACATTCTTTTTCACGTGCGACTCAAACTTCATGCCGAGTTTGGCCAGCGATCCCCCGGCCACGACTGCAACCTTTTTCGCCACGCCGGATTGAATCATGCTCGCCCCCTGTACCATTGCGTACATCGGCCCGGCGCAAAATGCTTTGACGTCGCAGCCGGAGGCGTTGCCGCAGCCAACGTCCTCGGCAATCGCCTTGGCTAGATTGCCGCCGCCGCGGTTATAACGGTCGCCCACCGCTTCTTCCGAGCAGCTGATGACGAAATCAATTTGCTCCGGTTTGAGTTCGAGTTGAGCCAAAACGAGGCGCAACGCGTGGGCAGCCGAAACCTTGCCGGATAAATTTTCCAGCAGGACCTCGGCAGCCAGACTAGCGTCTTCTTGATGCGCCGACTCAAAAGCACCGACAAGCTGATCTCCCGAATAAAGCGGCAGCGCGTCTTTGGCGCAAAGATTTTTAATTTCGCCGAGCGGTTTTAAACGCGCGGCCCGGCCAATCGAATGCTGAGCGGCGTGTGCTTGAAACCACTGTTCCTCGAATGAAATCAATTCGAAGTGATCCGCGCCGGCGAGCAAAGCATAAAACTTCGCCTGTTCGACCAGGTCGCCAAAGCGTCCCTGCGCCGTCGCGCCTTCGATCAAATTTTTGTACCAGGGCTGCGGCAATTCGCGCAGCGAATCGGGCGCGATATTGCCGATATAAACCTGATGCGGCGCATAGGCCGTAGCCGCGGGAAAATCACGCAAGAGCTTGGTCAGTTCGACGGCGAGCGCTGGATTGCCGCGCAACTCACGCAGTGGTTTCGAGCCGAAGCGGACCAAATCCGGTACATGGGCGAGCGAATAGCAAACGCCCTCGATGCCGACTCGCAATGGTTTTAAATTTGTCTGACTCACGCCCGCCGCCTGGTAGCTATATTTAATATCTATCCGCTAAATGCTTGGTGTTGCAAGAACAACGCGGCATCGTCGGCGCCGAAGAAAACCAAATTGACGGCGGCGATGGTGCTATCAGCAGACAAGAACTGCTCAATCGTGCGCGAGGAGACCACCGCCGCCTCGGTCCGAGGATAGCCGTAGATCCCGGTGGAGATCGCCGGGAAGGCGATCGAATTAAGTTTGTGCATAGTTGCCAAACTCAACGAATTGAAATAGCACGAGGCCAGCAAATCGGCTTTGTCCGCGCCTCCTCCGCCATAGACCGGGCCGACCGTGTGAATCACATGTCTCGCCGGCAATTTGCCGCCGGGAGTGATAACCGCCTGTCCGATCGGCAAACCGTGAGGATATTGGGTACGGCGAATTTCCGCGCATGCGGCTTTGATCTGCGGCCCGCCGGCGCGGTGAATCGCCCCGTCCACACCGCCGCCGCCCATCAGCGAACTGTTGGCCGCGTTGACGATGGCGTCGACCGCCTCCTGAGTGATGTCACCGACTTTGACCGCGACCCTGTCGGCGAGAAATTTCTTCAATACCTTCACGCTTTGGCCATTTGTCTGAGCGATCGTCAGTCCATTTACCTAAGTTAGTGCAGGATGTTACAACTCTCAAGCGGTCCGCATGACTCCCAGCGCCGGATCCACAGTGTGCACGACTTACTCACCACAGCGATCTCCGTGGTAAGCTCACTGATAACAGAGCAGGAAACGAACCGATGTACGGTGTTGAAGCGCTGGTTGAAGGTCCTGATAATGTTCTAATCGCTTTTACCGCTGCTCATCATTGCGCGGTTAGCCGCACGCGTCATCAACATAAAGTAATCGCGCAAGCGTCGACTATCCCACCGGCGCCAGTTCACGCAATTTCGGCAGGATGTCTGCGAACTCGTGAATAACTGCTTTCGGCGCCGCAGCACGGAGAGTTTCCTCGTCATTGTAAGAATGTTGTGTCGATAGGGCGATTGGAATCACTTCGAGGAACGTTTCCCCCACTTGGCAGCCATTGGTGTTGTTAGCGGCTTTGATGTAGTTGGCCGTGCCGCTCAGCAAAACGATACGGATGTGCGGCGTTTTTTGCTTTCGGTAGAGGTAATAGAAACCCTGCTCTTTGGCGTAGTAGGTTTGCTCACGGTCGACGATGTCTTCGAAATAACCGCCAAGACCGACTTTCTCCATCGCCTGATGCTTATAACGCCGTCCACCCGTGGTCATCAGGACGTTGCGCAAACCCGCTTCTTTGGTTTCTTTTAACGATTGCTCGATCCCCGCTTGAAAATCCGGCGGATTAACGTCATAGCCATGGCGGCGGGCGATTTCCAACGCGAGCCGGCGAATCTCCACACGTTTTGCTTCATTGAAACGCAGATTGCGATCCTTGGCGTGCTCCGCGGCAAAGATAAGCGGGATCAAAAACAAATCGAATGGCCCGTCAGCGACCTTGCGCAGTTGCTCGAAAGTCAACGTCGGCAGATTGTAGCGCGGCAGGATTTCATTGGTGATGACATGAACCCGCTCGATATCGGTTTCTACGGTATCGGACATCGTGCGGACAAGAAATGTTTCGATCGCCATGATTCTGCCCTCCCTGGGACGCATACTAGTGAAGCCCGCCGGTCGTGGCAAGGGTTAGTCAAAGCCAAATTTCAGATTACAAATTCCAAACTTGTCGGAATGCTCGATAATTTGGAAAATTGAATTTGCATTTTGTAATTTCGAGATTAGCCCGCGCCCGGGCGTGGGGTAAGCTCGAAAGGCAGGCGATGCTGGCGCGCCGTGTTGCAGGGTTTACAACTGGGAACCACGTTACCCTTCGTCGACTTGCCGCCACGAACCACCGGCACAAGATGATCCATGGTCAACTCTCCGGGCGTAAACTTGCCGCCGCAATGGTGGCAAACACCGCTCGCACGTTTACGCTTCCACCATTGGCTTTGACGCAGCGCGCGCGCCTTTTGCCGCTCGCGGCGCATCTCTGCCTCCGAAACTTGGACAATAAAAGGAGATGGTTCCATCAACAATGGCTATTTAACGATACCACCGTTTGAGATTTTTAAGATAGATCGCGAATCCACCGGCCACAATTAAATACAATCCGCTGCGCCACGCGGCCGAAACATCACCGGCGGCATAATTGCGATACTCCCAGCCACTGAAGAAAATAAAGAAAATCACCGCGCTGGTAATTAAAATCTTGTGAGCGGTGAGCAGTTTCATCGGCAGCCGCTAATCAATCACAGCGCGACCGCCTAGTTCAAGGGTGCAAAGCGCAAATTATTGCGCGAGAATGGGTTAATGCTATAGCTCGTAAAAATGCCGTAAGGAGTACCAGAATGATTCGAGAAACCATTAGCACCGACAAAGCACCCAAGGCCATAGGTCCCTATGAACAGGCGATTAAAATCGGCGACTTCATTTACACCGCGGGGCAGATTCCCATCGATCCAAAAACCGGCGACATAATCGCGGGCGCTATCGCCGAACAGACACGCCAAGTCTTGGAAAATCTCAAAGCGGTCTTGGAAGCCGCCGGCTCATCCCTCGACAAAGCCATCAAAGCCACGGTGTTTTTGAAAAACCTGGGCGACTTTGCCGCGCTAAACGAAGTCTACGGTGAATACTTGGGTAAGGCCAAGCCGGCCCGCTCGACCGTCGCTG
>DASSGE010000098.1:0-5528 GCA_035693605.1 Binatia bacterium | reverse complement strand
GGCTACGAGAGTCCAGTCGATTTATTGCGGTAGGTTGCTAACCCGTAGCCGAAGATTTCGGCGATGTAGATTGCCAACGATTTTCCAAAGATTTCGGTAGTGCATGAGTCGCAAAACCCCTCCTCCACAACTGTCAGACCGTTACAGGCATCCGGGCCGTGGTCGCAGGTTGTTTCACAACAGTTGCACGGTGTCATGACGGTCCCCTCCTACTTCACATTTGTCTAACTGCCAAACAGTTTTTGAGAGAAAAAAAATTAGAATTATCTAAGTTTGTGTTCGTCGACCTGGTGGCTGACCAGTAAACTAAAGTCGGAACGGCCGCTGATCGGAGGTTAGCCTTGTACTGCTGGGCATAATCTCGTCGCCGTTGTAGCTCCGGTTTCATAGCCGCCATTGTGGCGCTACATAGACCAAAAATAGCGCTTACTGCAAACAGATTTCTGCTACCCAAAGAGACTTTATCCGGGATTATGATAAGGGAGTGCTCAAAGACTTGAGTAAATCCTTAATGACGAACTTAAGTACGCAAAGAAAATAACTTACGAAGAGTGGCAATCGCCGGGTATCTTTGAGCAGTTATTCGATTTCTTCTCGTTCCAATCAGGTGAGCATATCAGGAGTTTTGCTGGAAGACGGGCGAATCATTAACTAAGCGAGCTCCGACGTTTTCGCGGTACCGAGCCAAAGCCTGGATGAAGGTTTCAGCGATACAGGGCTCGCAAAAGCCATCATTCATTGCCGCTAATTCGTTGCACTGATCGGGTCCGTGGTCGCAGGTATTGCCGCGACAGGTACATCTCGGCATGTCGTGTTTCTCCTTACCCAACAGTCTTACCTCAAAAACTTTTTTGTTGAAGAGATTAAAAACACAATTGAATTTTAATTCATTGATGAAGGAAGCCGGCCCCGCGAACGTCAGCGAAATTAGCAGTGATGATCACATCCATCTCTACTGGCCTTGGTCCAATGACGAGAGGGAATAACGCCGGTCAAAGGGTTATCCGCTGCGCACAACGCACGCACCTTGGTTAAGTATCTGCGCCCGCACTACTGCGCTTTTTTTTCCTGATTGATCGGCTTAGCCGGCGACGCCGGCTCGCTGTCACGAAGCATGCGCACCTCGCGCTGGGGAAATGGAAAAGACATACCGGCGTCGTGGATCGCATGATAGACAGCCGAGCCTAGATCGCTCGTGACTTGGGCCAAACGATTGAACTGCCGCGGCCAGACGCGCAGCTCGAAATTGATCGAGCTGTCGCCATAACTGCGGAAGAACGCCTGCGGCGCCGGCTCCGGCAAAACGTCCGGATGCGCCCGCGCCACCCGCTCGAGCAGCTCGATCACTTTCTCAGGCTCGGCGCCGTAGTTTACGCCGATCGGCAAATCGAGTCGGCGCAATCTGTCGCTGAGTGTCCAATTGGTGACTTGGTCCGTGATCAGCTGCGAATTGGGAACGATGATATCGGCGCCCTTGTTGGTGTGAATCACGCTCGCCCTGATACCGATCCGTCGCACCGAACCCTGTAGTTTGCCGACCTCAACGGTATCGCCGACATGAATCGGCCGCTCGAACAACAAGATCAGCCCCGAGACAAAATTATTGACGATGCTCTGTAGCCCAAAACCGAGCCCGACTCCGAAGGCGCCGACGATAACGCTCGCCTTGGCGAAATCCACACCCAAGACCCCGAGCCCGGCGACAAATCCGAGGGCAAGGATAACGTAGTTGAGCAAACTCGAGGCGGCATAGGAGAGGCCCGGAGCGAGATCGATTCGCGGATAGACGTCCTCCTGCAAAACAAAACGCAGGAACCGCGAAAGCAGATGGGCGAACCAAATGGCCAGAAAAAATTCCAGCACATTGCCGAGCGACAGAGAGAGCGTGCCACGCTGGAACTTGGTCGCGAACAGCGCTTGTCCGAGGGACCACGCGTTGTCCAACAAACCGAGGTAGTTGAGGTAGCGAACCGACCAACCTAAGACCGTCAACCAAATCAGCACGCGATAAATGCGCCGTTCGAGAAAGTTGCCGTAATGCTCGACCATCTTGAGCAAGCGTAGCGGCCACACGCGCAAGGCCAGCACGATCGCACCGCCGAGCACTCGCAGCATCGTAAATCCAGCCAACGCGAGCACGACGCCGACAAAAACACCCGGGGTCAATAACCGCGCCAAGCGCATGTATCCGGTCATGGCGCTGAGCAAGCCGACAACTAAAACCACCATGAGCAGCAATCGAACCAGCTTCAGGAATATCGCTACGGAAGATTCGCCTCTCGCTGCGATGAGCTGCTGATAATACCGGCGGCGCCAAAACAGCATGACTATGGCCGCCAGGGTTTCCGTGAAAATGAACGCCTGACCGATCGCCTGGAGGCCGCCGGCAAAGCTCTGGCGCACCGTATCGACGGCGAACAGAAAACAGAAGCCGTATATGATGGCGGCCGCCGAAACGCTCACCATCGGTTGCACCAAGCGCAAGATCGGCAGCAACGCGACGATGGTCAACAACTGCCGCAGTGCGACTGGCATTTGGAAAAAAGGCGAAGTCAGATAGATCAAAACCGTCGCCAAGGCCACTGAGTAGGGCCGCTCAAACACCAGGATCGCCGACAATGCAGCGCCACCGGACTTGTCGCCGGCGGCGATTTTGCGCCGGGCCGCAGAGAACACCAAGGCTAAGACGATAAAGAGCGCGCCGGGCAGAGCGCCTTCTTCGCGCTGTTCGCCAACGTACTTTACGATATCCGTCCAATGCGCCGCGCCAAGGTTGCGGACAATCTCGGGCAACACTCTTAGCGTGTCCGGCCATGATTCGACGCGCCAAATCGGCGGCGCGTCGGGCACCAGAATGCCGGCCACCGCGCGCGCCTGAATCTGGCCGATTTGCGCCAGCGCCGCGCCGCACCGGGTTACGGCTTCCGCGACACGGCTTTGCAGGTCCAACAGCGCCGTGCGCTCGCTGTTGAGTTTTGCCTGCGCGGCGCTAATCGCCGCAAGCGTAGCGTCGATCTGTTGCACGATCGGCCCGGGAGCCTTAGCGTCCTGCGCCGACGCGCGAGTGGCGCTCCAGAGTTTTTGCTGATCGCTGAGCTGATTCAGGGCGTCCTGCAGCTTGGTCGCTTGGGCGGTCAGCGCGTTCAACCACCCTTTCGCCGACACCTCGCGTCGCTGCCATTCCTGCTGGAGATTCTGCAGGGTATCGAGCGTCGGCTCGGCTTTCAAAATTCGCTCCATCGCCGCGAAATGCTCGTGCAACTTTTCGCTCGATCCAGGAAGGTTTTTGGCGATACTTTCGATTTGCGCGCCGGGCGCGGCACTCGCCGTTAGGCTGACGAGTAAGTTGGATACTTCGGTGGCCCGTGTCGCAATGTCGGCGAGCGGGATCACTTGCGGTGGTGCAGGCGTGACAGGCTGAGAGGCGGTTGGCTTGGCGGCGGCGGGATCAGGCGCGGCCGCCGCACCGGTGTCTTGCTGCGCTGCGTCACCGAAGCCGGTAGATAACCACAGCATGAAAGCAAGTGTGACGCTTGCAGCAAAAGTATGTCTTGCGCGCATGCTCGTTAGACTTCGCAATCGACGCATAGAGCAACTGATTTGATTACCCGAGAGCTTGCGCAGGCGACAGCTTTCAAGCCTCGCCGAGAGTAAGATTAACCATGACCGTCATTAGCCGTGTAGCAAAAACGTTTCGTGACGCCTATTGGACTTTAGTCCAATGGCAAGGCACCGGCTTTTTACACCCTCGCGGGCGGCGAAACCCACGGGGCTGCATTCAATGAAGGATCATTTTGCACCCACGTGCTCGATTAAAATCCGCCGCACTTCTTCGACGGTTTCCGGATGCCCTTGTGTCGAGTGGCCCGAGCGCACGATTTTCTCCGACTCCACGCCTTCGATATGAGCGCTTTCGTAAGCGACTACGCCATCGGTTTTACCGGTGATCGGGCCTTCGCCTAATACCGCGATGATTGAGTGCGCATGGATGCGGGAATCGATCGGCAGCTCATTCAAGGCCTTTAGAAATGGATGGCCCGGACTCATGTTATCGACCGAAGTCGGCAGCTGGCTCATGCCAAGGTGCGAGAACGTCTGCCCCTTGAGAAGATCCTGGAACTGAGAAACCAATGTGCCCGGGAGATTGACCATCCGGCGAATTATGTTCAGGACCCAGCCGGTCGCCTGGTAGCTGCCGCGATGGGGCGTGGCGATAAAAACTACCCGCTCAACCGTCGGCACAGGCTGGAAAAATATAGCGTCGCGCAGCAACTCGCGGGTCTCCGGCGCCATTTCGACAGTTTCAAATGGATCGGTAGTGACATTTTCCCAGAAGCGATTGCCGCTGTTGACCGCCATGAGTTTCGTCAGAAGACCGCCCTGGCTATGGCCGATGACGACCATGCGCCGCAGCGCCTCATCTTCCCCATTCGGATCGACCTCGAAACTCACCAAGCGCGAGCACCGGCGCTGCCAAGCTAATTCAATCTTCGCACAGAAACAGACGGCGCGCCAAAACTAAGTTCGATGTTTGTAAATGGCGAAGACCAATCCAGCCAAGAGGCGCCCGGCTTCGCTGATACTGCCAAACTCGCGCGGATGAATTTTAACCGGAGTTGTGTCGTGGTTTGGTTAGATCGAGATCTCTCACTTCGTTCGGGATGACAAAATGACTAGTTGTCATTTCGAGCGAAGCGAGAAATCTTTTTTATTGCGCGAAAGACAGCGCCCGCTGAGCATCCGACACATCACGGCTTTACTATCGACAGCGCCATCGCTTCGATAAAGCGCAAGACGACCTGGTCGCCCTTCTTAATTTGCCCGAAGTTCTTTGTCTCTGCACCGACTTTAAAAGTCCGAACGTTCCCGGCCGGTCCCTTCAATGCGATGGTGCGCTTTTGAACGTCGATGGATTCGACATCGCCGGTCAATTCTAAAGTCTGCGCCACGACGCCGCTGGGCTTATGTCCCTTCGGCGCAAGATTCATCATTTGTGTTTCCGTCGCGCTCGGCGCCGCGTCCGATTTCCTGACCAAGAGCGCCATCTCTTCGACAAATTCCACATTAACTTTATCGCCGGCTTTCACCTGCTCCAAGTTGAGCGCATTCTTGGCACTGACGACGACGGTCCTACCCCGTGATCCTTCAATGGTGAGGGTCTTGTTTCTAAGATCTACCGCTTTAACCGTGCCGGTCAATTTAGCGACATCGACAACCACTCCGCCCGGCTTCGCTGCTTTCACAGCCGTGTCTTTACCTTGAGCCGCCGCCATCGTCGTCAGCCCACAAGTCACCATCATCATCGTCACTAGCGTCACCGAAGTTTTTTTCATCGTCCGCATCCTTCGCCTTTATTTTGTAACGACTCCCGCCGCGCAATATGAATCGAGCCAGAATGAGTCCCGCTTCGCCTTCTCCTTTATGTCCGCCCCGAGATTATGACTTCACTTCACCTCGACCATGACCTTGTTGATCTTGCCGGTGAAGGCGTTGTTGCCTTGCTGGTAGTCGTTGGACACGTTGGTCTC
>DASSGE010000097.1:0-2771 GCA_035693605.1 Binatia bacterium | reverse complement strand
CTCGGAAGCGGGGCGTTTCGATGGCGCCGGGACAAACCGAGTTGACACGGATGCCCAACGGGCCGTAGTCGATGGCCATTTCGCGGGTCAAATTGATGATCGCCGCCTTGGTGGCGCAGTAGCCCGGATATTCCGCCGAGGCAAGCAGTCCGAAGGTCGAGGCGGTGGTCACCATGTTGCCGCTGCCTTGTTTGATGAACTGCGGCATTACCGCCCGGGCGCCGCGGTACATGGCGTTCAAATTGGTATTCAAGACAAAGTTCCATTCCTCGTCGCTGTGTTCATGGATTTTTTTGCGAATGCCGGCGCCGGCGTTGTTGTAAAGAATATCTATTTTACCGAAGCCGTCGACGGCGGTTTTAACGGCGCGGTCCAAATCGTCCTGTTTGGTGACATCGCAATGGGCGAACAACGCGTCCCCGCCTTCTTTATCTTTAATCAAATTGTCGATGCGCGGCGAGATCGTTTCCTGGATATCGCAGCAGACGACCTTGGCGCCCTCGCGCGCGAACAGTCGTGCAGTAGCTCGGCCGATGCCGCTGTTGGCGCCGGTGACGATCGCAACCTTGCCTTTCAGTCTGCCGAGTCCGGGACGCAACATCTCGTGTTCGTCTTTCAAAATGATTTCCGCCATGAGTTCTGCCTCCTGAGTCCTGTGTGAAGTTCTTCGCTCCACTTATCCCAGAGGAGCGAGTGATTTCAACCGAAGGAGAATCGCTGTGGCTGATTGCACGGGCAGTTCAGAAATCGCCTATTACAGCCGAAGAGAAGACGCGTCATGCCGGCGGCGACCGGTATCCATCCGGGTTCGCTTCAGGGTGAAGATACCCAGATGGATTCCGGCGTGCGTCGAAATGAGAAATTAGAGTCGAATCTGGAGGCGACCGCAAGTCGACGGCTCGTCTCGATCCGAGGGTCCTTTAATCCCTGGACTCGATCTCCTTTGCACCCTGCTATTTCTTATACAGCTGCTTTACAAACCCCGACTTCTCCAATTCTGCAACCAAACTCATATCGACAAATGTCTTCGCATCCGCCGATCCCGCCTTAGGGTTGCGCGGCGCCAGGTCGTCGAGCATGGTCTTTACGCCGTCGGGGTTAGGATACGGGATTTCGGGGAAGACCGCAGAGTAATCTTTGTAGGCGCGCTCCAATCCTTCCGGATCGCTCACGCCGAGGTTTTTCTTGAACAGCGATTTGGCGTATTCCTTTTCGGTCTTGATAATATGGATCGCTTCGATCATCGCGCGGGTAAGCTTGAGCAGCAGCGGCCGCTTGGCTTTGACAATACCTTCCCGGCTGAGAATCCCGTTCCACCAAAAAGGGATTTTCAAGTCGCTAACGTTGTAAAGATTGCGAAAGCCGAGTTTTTCAGCCTGCGTTAGAAACGGCTCGGGCATGATGGTGAACTGGATCAAGCCTTTAGACAGCGAGGCAAAGCGTTCCGGATTGCCTCCGACCGGTAGAATTTTTACATCTTTCTCCGGGTCGACGCCAAGTTTGCGCAAGGCCAGGCGCAAACCCAAATCTGAGGTGCTGCCGAGGCGGTTGACACCGCCGATTCTGCCTTTCAGTTGATCGACCTTGACGATGCTATTGATCGAAATAATGTGGTCGACGAAGGTCGGCACGACCCCGAGGATCAACACAGTATCAGCGCCCTGGAGCCGCGAACTCGTCAGAGTGGTTACGGAAACACTGGCAACATCGATTTCATCGGCGAGCAACGCTTGGAGTACCGTCGGACTGGCATTGATCGCGATAATTTCAGGGGATATGCCCTGTTTCTGGAGCAGCTTGCGGTCCTCCATTACCCAGATCGGGCTGTTTGTCGGGCTAAAACCGGCCCAAGCCAAGCGTAATCGTTCTTGTGCTGAGGCCTGGGCCGCAACGAGGAGTATAGCCAAGATAGACAATGGGATTTTGATCGACATAGGTTTTACCTCCACTCGATAGTTAGACGTTGCGTGCGACATATTGCGGAAATTTAAACTCTGGTCAACATATTTCTAGTTTCGTCAATCCAGCCAAGCCAAAGCGAAGGCTGCAATACAACGCCATGGCCAACTGCCAGGAATATACGTTGACTCAATATCTCGTTTGATATACTGAGGGCACGACTTTTGTCAGGGGAGAATAAGCGAGATGGCCAAGAAAGGCATTTTGATTACCGGCGGTTCAGGCTTGGTGGGCGCCTATGCCGTCCAGATGTTGATGGCGCGCGGCGAGCGACCGGTGATCTTCGACGTTGCGCTCAACGAGCGGCTGCTCGGCGCCGTCGGCGTCGACACCGCGAAGGTGACGATGATCCGCGGCGACATGGCGGATTTGCCGGCGCTGATCTCAGCCATCCGCGACAACGACTGCGATCAGATCATTCACTTGGCCGCGTTTCTCGGTGAAGAGGTCCAGCGCCGCCCTTACAGCGGCGTCCGCTTGAATTTCATGGGGACCATCAATGTCTTTGAGGCGGCGCGCCTGGAAAACGTTAAGCGAGTGGTCTTTCCCAGTTCCGGGACAGTCTACCTTGGTTCCCTTGGCGAAGGTATCAAGCAAATCGACGAGAATATTCCAATGAATCCGCCATCAGTCTATGCCGCGACCAAAGCAAGCTGCGAATTTATGGGCCGTGCCTATGCCAAACGGTACGGCTTTGAGTTTATTTGCCTACGATACACCGGCGGGCTTTATGGACCGTCGCCGGCTGCGCTCAAAGCGACGCGGGCGATCGCGATTCAACAAATGGTCCGTGCCGCTGTAAAAGGCGAGGC
>DASSGE010000096.1:0-2898 GCA_035693605.1 Binatia bacterium | reverse complement strand
CCAGCGACACGAGCGAACGCGCCGCCGGCAGCCGCCGCCGCTAATGGACGTCATTCCGATGCTCGGCCGGTGTGGTGCTCTCGGCTTTGCTTCGGGCCGAGCCGCAACAAGCGTTCATCAACTCGCGGCCTTTACCCACAATCCCTTCGGTCCGCTCGCGCAGTTTGGCGCCGGTCTGATTCAAATATTCAACGCCTTTGGTGCTCTTCTCGCGTATGTATTCGCGCGACTCTTTGCGCGCCAGCAGCACCGAAAGCGCGCCGCCGATGGCGCCCAAGCCTGCGACAATAAGTCCGAAAGTCAGTTTTGACGAAGCTTTATTCTCCATAACGATTCCTCCTTAAGTTATACGTAACCCTAAATATTTTCCTGATCCACCCTTATTTTAAACAAGCAAAACCAGTGCCTCTTTTTCCTGACGATGCGGCGGTCAGGAGCGCGTAGAGCACATCGGCAATCGGCACTAGCGGCGACCAATTCCTCGCAGCGCTGATGATTTTGCCGGCAAGCCTAAGCGATAACTATTTGGCGCCCGTCACTGCGGCGGCGTAGCTTGGAGAGTGACTGGGGAATCCTCCAGGCCAAGCACAACGCGCACATGGTGCGTCGTGCCATCATCGGCGAGCTGGATGTGCATGCTGCCGCGCACTAGCGCTGCACCATCGAGTTCAATGGATGCCACGCCGCGCGCAACCCCGTGTGGGTTCTCGACGGTGATATCGTAGCGCGCAGAGTGATAGCGGAAGCTGATGTCAAAGCCCCTCCATGTACTTGGGATACAAGGGTCGAGATAAAGCCGTGTGCCCCGCACCCGAAAGCCGAGAATCCACTCGATGCCGGCGCGATACATCCAACCTGCCGATCCGGTGTACCAGGTCCAGCCGCCGCGCCCGACATGCGGAGGTTCGGCATAGATATCAGCGGCCACGACGTAGGGCTCGACCTTGTAGCGGTAAACGCCAGCGCGGCTGTTGGCGTGATTGATCGGGTTTAATAGGGCGAAAAGTTCGCCGGCCTTGTCGCCGTCACCGAGCGCGGCAAAAGCGAGGACCGACCAGATCGCGGCATGGGTATATTGGCCGCCGTTTTCGCGCACGCCCGGCAGATATCCTTTGATGTAGCCCGGGTCCGGGCTTGCTTTGTCAAACGGCGGGGTGAACAGCAGTACGAGATCGTCACTGCGCCGCACGAGATACTTCTCAACCGCCGCCATGGCGCGCACGCTACGAGCCGGCTCGGCAGCACCGGAAATGACTCCCCAGGATTGGGCGATCGAATCGATGCGGCACTCGCTGTTCGTCGCCGAGCCGAGCGGGGTTCCATCGTCGAAGTAAGCACGGCGATACCATTCGCCATCCCATGCCTCGCGTTCGAGCGCCGCCTTGAGCGCGGTGACATGCAGCCGCCAGGTTTCGGCGCGTTGGTGCTCGCCGCGGCCATCGGCGACCCGGGCAAACTCCCAGAGGATAGTGTGAAGAAACCAGCCGAGCCAGACGCTTTCGCCTTTTCCCGCAGATCCGACCCGGTTCATCCCGTCGTTCCAGTCTCCCGTGCCGATCAACGGCAGGCCGTGGCTGCCAACCGCCAGGCTGCGGTCGAGCGCGCGTGCGCAATGCTCAAACAGACTAGCGCTATGGTTGGACACACGGGGCTCGAAGTAGGATTCGTCTTGCTCAGCCAGAAGCGTCGGTCCGTCGAGGAACGGGATGATCTCGTCGAGAAGAGCGCCATCGCCGGTAACTTCAAGGTAGTGGAAAACCGCATAGGGCAGCCATAGAAGATCATCGGAGATGCGCGTGCGCACGCCCCGGCCGGACGGCGGGTGCCACCAGTGCTGGACGTCACCCTCGACGAACTGCCGCGCGGCGGCGCGCAGTATCTGCGCCCGCGCGACGTCTCGATTGGCGACCGTGAGAGCCATCACGTCCTGCAGCTGATCGCGAAAGCCATAGGCGCCACCAGCTTGATAAAACGCCGCGCGCGCCCAGACCCGACAGGCAAGCGTCTGATAGAGCGACCAGCGGTTGAGCAAAATGTTCATGGCACGGTCGGGAGTCGTTACCTGAACCGCGCCGAGAACGTCATCCCAATGCTTCGTGACCGCGCCCAGGGTGTCATCCAGGTCGACGCCGCGGTAAAGCGCGATCAAGGTGCGCGCCTCTGCCACGCTCGCGGTCTCACCGAGGTAAAAGTTGATCTCGGTGCGCCCGCCTGCGCGCAATTCCAGCGTCGTCTGAAGGGCGGCGCACGGGTCAAGCCCCGCGCCGACTTTGCCGGACAATCGGTTACCTCGTTCGAGTGACGCTGGATGGTCGAGAGTGCCGTTTCGACCAAGAAATTCTGTCCGATCACCTGTCCAGGCGGTTTGGCGCCCATCGAGGTCGGCAAAGGCTATGCGTCCTGGGAATTCACTATTCCAGGCGTTGCGCGCGAGCATGGCTCCGGTTTCCGGGTCGATCTCGGTGACAACGAAGGGCGCCGTGGCGCTGCGCGACACGCCGAGGACCCATTCGACATACGCCGTCACCGATAGACGTCTGGTTCGGCCTGAATGATTCTCAATGGTAAGCCGGGAAATTTTGATCGGGTCGTCGAGCGGCACGAACTGCAGGAGGTCCAGTGCGATCCCGTGGGACGTGTGTTCGAAGCGGCTGTAGCCCTGGCCATGCCGGGCGATATAGGGCCAAGCCTCCTCGCGGATCGGCAGCACTGTGGGACACCACAGTTCGCCGCTGTCTTCGTCCCGGATGTATAGAGTTTCGCCTGGAGGGTCGCTGACCGGATCATTGGACCACGACGTGAGTTGGTTTTCACGGCTATTGAGCGCCCAGGTATAACCCGAACCCGACTCTGAAACCTGAAAGCCAAATGCAGGATTCGCAATCACGTTGATCCACG
>DASSGE010000095.1:0-8566 GCA_035693605.1 Binatia bacterium | reverse complement strand
AATTTATTTTTCGCTCCAGCAGGGAAAACAAATTGGCGTCTTCGATGACACCGTATTTAATCACTTCGGCTAAGCCGGCAACGAGTTCGCGGCGCGGCAGCGTGCGCAACACCGATACGTCGATCAACACCAGCTTGGGTTGATAGAAGGCACCGATAAGGTTCTTGCCGTGGGCGTGATTGATGCCGGTTTTGCCGCCGACGCTGGAGTCGACCTGGGCTAACAATGTCGTCGGCACCTGCACATAGGGGACGCCGCGCAAATACGTCGCCGCTGCAAAGCCAGCCACGTCGCCCACCACACCGCCGCCCAAGGCAAGCACGCAGGACTTTCGCTCGAACCGCTCGGTAATCAGAGAGTCGTAAATCGACTGCAGCGATTTGATGGTTTTGAATTCTTCGCCGTCGGGAATGAGTATCGGAGTGACATCGTATCCCGCCTGCTCGAGCGTATTGCCGACGCTGTCTAGATAGAGCTGCGCCACGGTAGGGTTGGTGACCACCGCAACCTTGCCGTGTAATCCGGCTTGTTCGAGAACAACACCGATGTGCGCCAAACTGCCGGCGCCGATATGGACCGGATAGGAACGCTCGCCAAGATTGACTTTTAAAGTTCGCATCGACTTAGTGATAACTCTCTACAGCGCTGACTATCTGATCGACTACCTGTTGAAGCGTCAGCTGACTTGTATCGACAATAATATGAGCTTGCGCGTATTTGTTTGCGCGCTGTTTCAGCAATTCTTCGACGCGCTCGCGTCGATTCGGTCCTTTGAGCAGCGGTCTTTTCGTGCCGTTACCAACCCTCGCTAAGATTGCATCTGTCGATGCAATCAAACACACGAGCAAGGTTTTTTCTCTTAATAAGCGAAGATTTTCCTCGTCCATCACCACCCCGCCGCCAGTGGCTATCACGTGACCAGGCAGCTTTAATACGTCCGCTAGCGTCTGTTTTTCCAATTCGCGAAAGTAAGTCTCCCCCTTGGCGTCGAAAATTTCGCGGACCTTGAGACCGGCGCGCTTTTCGATCATGCGATCGAGATCGACAAAATGTTTGTGTAACCGTTTGGCCAGATTCCGCCCCACAGCACTCTTACCCACGGCCATGAAACCGATCAATGCTATGTTCTGAAGTTCCGGCAAACTCAGTAGTTTTTTATCTGTTCAAGATAATTTTCGTAGTTGCGTTTGATCTCACGCAAGGAATCACCACCGAACTTTTCTAGAAATGCCTTGGCGAGCTCAAAAGCAACCACGCTCTCGCCCACGACCGCGGCCGCCGGCGCGGCACAGACATCGGAACGCTCCACCGAAGCATCGGCGGGTTGCTTCGAACGCGTATCGACGGAATGTAGCGGGCTCATCAAGGTTGAGATCGGCTTCATGGCCACCCGAACTACCAACGGCGACCCGTTGGTCATACCGCCTTCGGTGCCACCCGAGTTGTTGCTGCCGCGATAGAAACCGGTGGGAACGATTCGCGGCGTGCCTTCCGTGACCATTTTCGCGGGATCGAAAAAAATCTCGTCATGAACCTCGGAACCGCGGCGCCGCGCCATTTCGAATCCGAGGCCGATCTCCACGCCTTTCATCGCCTGAATGCTCATCAAGGCTTGTGCCAATCGACCGTCGAGCTTTCGGTCCCATTGAGTGTGACTGCCAAGTCCGGGGGGTAGTCCGAGAGTGACGACTTCAAATATACCGCCCAAAGTGTTGCCTTCCTTTTTACACTCCTCGATGAGTCCAATCATTTTTTCTTCGGCCTCGTGGTCGGCGGTGCGCACTGGCGACTCTTCGGAGCGTTCGTATATCTCGCTGTAGGTAAGACCGTCGAGTTTAGCAGTAATTCCACCAAGCGACCGGATATAGCCCATAACACGGACGCCAAATGGCGCCAGCAGTTGCTTGGCAAACGAGCCCACTGCGGTGCGGGCGACCGTCTCACGCGCGCTGGCCCGTTCAAGAATGTCGCGAATGTCGGCGCGGTCGTATTTGAGCACGCCGTTGAGATCGGCGTGGCCCGGTCGAGGTTTGGTAACCGCAATTTTATCGTCGCGATCCTCGGGGTTGGCGGACATTTTCTTTGTCCAGTTCTTCCAATCCCGGTTCTCAATGCCCAGAGCGATTGGCGATCCCATCGTCTCACCCCAGCGGATGCCCGAGCGGATCTCCGCCTCGTCTTTTTCGATGAGCATCCGGCCGCCTCGGCCATAGCCCTGCTGCCGGCGCCAAAGGTCATGATTGATTTGCGAAATTTGCACAGGGAAGCCGGCCGGTACCCCGTCGATAATCATAGTTAAACAGGGGCCATGGGATTCCCCTGCGGTGAAGTAGCGCAACATGGGCGCATCCTAACTGAATCTTTTGGCCGAGGCTAGGGGTTGAGGGAGGTCACAGGTGGAACTTTACCGTCCGTTTGTTGCATCTGCTCACGCCAGATTTGATCTGCGGTTGGAAGATTTTCAGATCCGGAGGCAATAACTCGAGGGGTGATAAAAACAACCAACTCCTCCATATCTTTTCGCACCGATAGTCTCTTAAATAGCCAGCCAAGAACGGGAACATCTTTCAAATAGGGAACTCCCGTTTCGGAGTCGGAACTGGTATCTTTCATAATTCCGCCGATGACAACGGTTTCCCCATCTCGAACCAACACATTGGCCTTTGCTTCTCGAGTGTTTTCTTGCGGTATTCCATCGACTGTTCGGCCAAAATCTAAGGTGCTGGATTTAGCATAGATGTTTAGTAGTACAAAACCATCTGCCGAAACTTGGGGGGTGACTCTAAGTGTTATCCCGGCCTGAATTTCTCGAAGGCTTCCCGCTTCTCCCACTGTCGCGGCTGTGGTTCGAACGCGGATGATGTTTGCGCTTTGGATCTGAGACTCTACATTGTTGAGTGTCACAACCGACGGACGAGAAATGATTTTTACATTCCCTTCCGCTTCGGCTGCTGATAACATAGCTGCAACGTTATTGCCGATGTAAGCGAAGTTGAAACCAGACGCTGGACTAAATACTGGCGTAGCGCTTTCAGGGAACGTTAAACTGGCCCCAGTGTATGGTTCAATAGCCTGAAAACGTGTACTACTCCTTACGCGACCATTGTTAAATAGCGTTTCCATTTGCATACCGAGAGATCGCGAGAACGTCGGCGTTGTCTCAATCAGATTCGATTCAATTAAGACCTGAGGTGTCCTCGTATCCAACCTAGAGATTAATCTTTGAACATCTTCGATCCCCGACTTGATATCGCGAATTATAAGCGTATTGCTCCTCTGATCAGCCTCTATCCTACCTCGGGGCGATAGCAAAGCTTTAGCCTTATCAACCAGGTCCTTATCGGTATTCGTATCGGTTGGGCCTTTCACGACCTTGGCGTAATTGAGCGTCAAATAGGCCGTCTGTAGATCTTCGAGATTCTCCTCAGACTTCTTTGCCGCCGCGAGTGCGTCTCTTTCGGCCTTGAGCCGGCCGGCGGTCGAGATGCGAATGATGTTGCCGTTTTCGTCTTTGCCCAGACCATTGGTATCGATGATCAAATCCATCGCCTGGTCCCAAGGCACTTCGATTAGCCGTAAGGTCACCCTGCGATTGACGTCGTCGGTAACCACGATGTTCTTGCCGCTAACTTCGCCCAAGAGCCGGAAAACGTTCTTAATGTCGGCATCCTTGAATTCAAGCGAAATCTTCTGTCCGGTATATTCTTTCTTGTCGCCAATTCCCTTTTCGGCGCCGGAGGCTCTACCCGGAGCTTTAGCCGAGTCTTGGCTACGGATATCGGCTCGAACGCCGCCACTTACCACGGTCACATCTTTCTTGGCCGTGGCGCTGGGATTGTCCGCACCTATGACAATGCGCAATCCGCCGTTGTCTTGAGTAATTGAGTACGTCGGCACAGTGGCAGCGGCGATATCGGTGGTTAAGCGCAGGCCCCCCTCGAGTTGATTGACCCGTAGGGTCGCAACCGCGCTGGTATCGATGCGATAAGTTTCGCTCGGGCCGGGTTGTTTGGCGTCGCCAAAAATATCCAACACGATTCGCGCGGGATTGGGCAGTGGGAAGTGACGATAGTTGCTCAACGGTTGAGAGAATTTGATCAGTAAAATGGTTTGGCCGCGCTCTTCGCGTACCGCCAAATCTTGAATTCTCTGCATCGGAGTCACGGTGATCGCTGGCGCAGGACTCGCCGCCGGGCGCGCGGCTTGTTGGGCGGACTGGGATGTTACCTGGGGGTCGTTTTGCACGGCACACCCGAAGGCGCTGAGCCCTAGAACAGTGAATAGCAAAGCAAACAACGGCAGCGTCGAAGGCTTGCCTGATGTAATCGTGTCGAAGAAATGGTGCCAATTTTTAGCCATGCTCACTACTCCGTTGAGAGCTTCATACTAACTTCGCGTTTTTTGCGCGCGCCATATACATCCTGATAATATTCTTCGACGATAATCTCGTTGCGGTGAATCGCTTTCACGACGCCATCGTTGGCGCCGATTGGCGCGCCGAGCTTGATTGTGTAGCCGAGCCCGGTGCCGTCTTCCACCATCGCCCTGGGCTCATTCATGTCCCAGATGATGCCGACGATTTTTAGTTGATTGAGTTCAAATCTTTCCAGCGGAGACAAATTTTCCCGCGGACGCGCGACGACTTTTTTGCGCAAGGTTGCAGGGCGAAAGGGATCCCGGCCGTCATTCTTCAAGGTACGGGGCTCAATTTGCGGCTCCGCCGATTTGACCGAAGTGTTCAAATCCACCCGCTCGATTGATTCCTCTGGTTTGACCTCTTGTTTGCGGAATCTCGCCGCTGATTTCGGTAGGATTGAATCTTTCCGCTGCACGCTTTTGCCGGATGGCGCGTCAACGGCCTTATCGCTCGTTTCCTGAGCTTTTCCTGGTGCAGCGCGATCGAGATTTTGTCCGTGCAGTCCCGTCGCAAGCGAAAACAACAACAACGCGCAGATGGCCGCGTTGTGACGTGATTTGAATGCAGTAGCAGCCATATCGCCCGTTACTTCTTTGCCTTCGCAGCTGCCTTGGCCTTTTCTTCGGCGACTTTCTTACGTTCCGCTTCGTTCAAGAAGCGATAAGCAGTTGCCACGGTGGTAGTCTCGACAAGCACGCGCTCGCCATTGACGGTTGGGTTTTTGAAGCCGATGTTGTCGATATTGATGAGCCGGTCCAAGCGCCTGACGTTATCGAAGAAATCGATCGTCTCGTGATAGTTGCCCTTAACCGTAATATCCACCGGTACTTCTGCATAAAACTCCTGAAAAGATTCGGCCCGAGGACGAAACGTCAGTATTTCAAGTCCCGCACTCTGAGCTTTTGTCGAAATACTGCCCAATAAATCCGCAACCTCTTTTCGGTCAGGCAACTGTGCTACGGCTTTCTTCAGCTCTTGATCTAGGCGTGCCAAGTCTTGGCGCAGACGCGGTAAGCTGGCGGCCTTTTGAAATTTGGTTAGTTTTTCATTTTTGGCAATCTCGACGCTGTCGGCAAGCTTTGCGATTTGATCGCTAAGCGGCACATGTAGAAAACTGTAGTACAGACCCGCAGCAAGGATGATTACAACCGCCAGAATGGCGATCTTTTGCAGCTTGGGGAGTTCAAGGATTCGATCGATTAATTGATTCAAGTCCGACGCTCCTCATCTAGGCGCGGAGGCGCTGGTTTTACTCGGGATTCCGACCGACTTTGGCTCAACCGGTTGATACAAGAGAGCTGACTTGATTGAAAATTTTTTTAGCGCCGGGGCGGCGGCTTTTTCCTGAATAACTTCGACGAGGTCGACGTTATTGAAATATTTGGAGCTTGCCAGGGCGCGCATGAATTCGGCGATCGTCTGATTATCCATCGCCAAACCGTTAATGACTATGTTGCCGCCATTTTCCTTAAGTTCGGTCAACCAGAGGCTGGTTGGGGTCGCCACTGAGAGGCTTTCCAGTACCCGCACAGGTCCAACTCTCTTTTTACTGAGATCCTCGAAAATTTTATTCTTGCCACGGAGATCTTTGATCTTATTCTGCAGTTCACCGACCTCCTTAACCTTGATGTTAAGCGCTTGAATTTCGTTGCGCAGATCGCTCAATTCGTTTTCCAACCGGGTGTGTTCACGCCATTGAAATAAGTAAACCCCGCCAAGCAGCAAAAACGCCAATCCCAATACCGTCCCGCCGATTGTCAACTCACGTCGTCGAACGCTTTCGGCTTCAAGTTCTTTGACCGGTAATAAATTTATCCGGATCATCGATCCCCCGGCCGCCTAATTGACAACCCTGCACCCACCGCGAAATACGGCGCCGCCTCGACGAGATAGTCTCGGTCAATACTTTTATTCACAGTAAAGCCGCGGAACGGTTCGGTTAAGTGGACCGGCACTGCCATCGTTCCCTCTAACAATGATCGTAGGCCCGCGAGCTTTGCCCCACCCCCGCTCAGATAGATCGCTTTTAATCCATCGTTGTCATCTGACGGCATGGCACCGTAAAGACTGACTGTGCGTCGAATCTCTTCGGCCAACTCACCGGCCGTAGCCGTCAACGCCGATTCTAGATCTAGGCCTTTTTTCCCTTCTAAGGCTCCCATGGTTTTAAAGGACTCAGCTTCAACCGCGGTTAAATTGAACTGTCTTGCCAAACTGTCCGTAAAATAGGCCCCACCCGTAGACAAATCGCCGGTAAAGGTTGATACACCGTCCTGCAGCAATGAGATGCTGGTGTTCTGGCAGCCGATATGAATCAATCCAACGACCCCGGCAATGGCGTTGGCACTGTAGTTGGCCTCATACATGTTCTCGAGGGCAAAATAATCGACATCCATAATTGCCGGAACTAAACCAGCTGCTGTAATCGCATCGGCGTAGCTGTTGACGATCTCTTTCTTCACCGCGACCAACAAGACATCCATCTTGTTACCGTCGTCGGATTCGCTAAGCACCTGGTAGTCAAGATTTACGTTGTCGATACTCTCTGGAATGACATTTTGCGCTTCGAATTCGATATTATTATCTAACTCGACTTTCTCCTGCTTGGGCATCTGGATCTTTTTCATAATCACCGCTCTGCCCGGAACCGCCGAGACCACTTGTTTAGCCTTAACGCTGTTTTCTTGTATCAGCTTGCGGATCGTATCCGCGACCGGCTTGGTCTCGACCACCATATTATTCTGGATTGCGGTGGCCGGAATCGGCAGTAACCCCAGACTGAGAATGCGATAGCCGCTCTTATCGACGGCAGCCTCGACCATTTTTATCGACGTCGAGCCAATGTCGAGGGCGACGAATCCGCCGTTACCACCGAACGAGCCGATAGAGCCGAAACTAAACTTATTCCAGAAAGGAGCCATTCGTCACTGCTTAAACACCGTGTTTTTTTGATCAATCGATAAACCGAGCGCCAGCAGAATCTTGCGCTTGGTGGCCATGCGGCAGTCTTTGCCTTTTTCGATGCGATCGAGAGTCAACGGCGAGATACCGGCCAAGCGAGCAAGTTCGGCCTTGCTCAGCATTTTTGCTTCCCGTACCTTTTTAACGTTATTGCTCTGATCCATCGCTGCGAGCCCTTAGAGGGAGTCGGGAATTTATGGGTAAGAGTGGCAATTTCTTACCCAATGAGCCCCCATAAGTCAATTAAAATTAAGCTAAGTTATGCTTAACTATATAACTTCGATGCTTTATTCCTAAGCAATCTGACTGCCACCCCGACCCTCGGTCGGGCAAGGCAATTTGCACCATTCGGGGAAATTTTAAAGTCAAAGAGGCCGTTCGGTCTGACGAGCAATAATTACCAATTTGCGCTCAGGTGAAATTTTGGGCCAGTTTGCGGCCTCGTTGCAATTGCCGGGAGGCGCCGGTAAGAACTAGCCATGCACGAGGACCAGAAGTTCGCTTTGATCCTCGTCCTATCATCCCATCGAGAACCGCTGATCTATCGGGTGCCGGATTTACTGTCGGCGAAAGTTACAGCCGGTACGCGTGTGCTGGTTCCGCTGCAAAAGCGCCAGGTGACCGGCATTGTGCTCAGCTTGGTCGGTCAGGCTGTCCAAAGCGACATCAGAGATGTCAGCGAGGTCCTCGATGACGGTCCTTTGCTTGACGCCGAGTTATTGAAACTCGCGCAATGGATTGCGCGATATTATCTCGCTTCCCTAGGCGATGTTATCGCAACCATGCTGCCGCCCAACTCGCGCCGCGACAGTAAGCGCCTTGCGATACTGCGTCAACCCGCGGCGGTGCCGGAGAACGAGCTAGAAAGCGCGATTCTCCAAGAGTTGTGCAAACGGAAAGGGAAAGTTAGCGTCAAAACGCTGACCGGCCTTTTTGCCGGCCGGCGCATCGCCTCGTGCTTGGCCAAGCTCGAGGCGCGCGGGGTGCTAAGCATAACCGACCATCTAGCCAAAACCCGGCGGCGGAAATCTCCGCATCCTGCCGCTGCACCCAGCGACATCGACATCCCGACCACGCTTGAACTGAATGCCGAGCAGGCGCTTGTCCTCAATAACGTCACCGCGAGAATCGACCAAAGCGGATTTGAAGCGTTTTTGCTTCATGGCATTACCGGCAGCGGCAAAACCG
>DASSGE010000094.1:0-6062 GCA_035693605.1 Binatia bacterium | reverse complement strand
CCGTGCTCGACGGTATCGGCATCGATCAGACGCTGCTCGAAGACGGCGAGAAGCTTGAGATCAAAATCAAAGACGCGGTGCGCGCGGCAAATGCTTTGCGCAGTCCCTACGCGCTGCTTTTCGCCGGGGAGTTTTCCGAATGATTCGATATGAATGCTTGCAGCTGTTGGCCAGTAAAATGACCAACCAACTGGTCGTGACCTCGCAGAGCGGACAGCGCATCGAATGGTCGCATCTGTCGCGCCATGAGGGCAATCTGCTGGTCGGCATGATGGGTTGTGCGATTGGCGTGGCCACCGGACTGGCGTTGGCGCTGCCGCATCGCAAAGTGATCGCGCTCGACTCCGACGGCAGCGTGCTGCTGTCGCTGTTCAATCTCGCGACGCTGGGCAACTTGCAGCCGCAGAATTTGGTCGTCTATGTTTTCGACAACGGCGTTTATAGCGGCAGCCGCATCAGCTATCCGACCGCGACCTCGGGTAACACCGACTTGGCCGCCATGGCGCGGGGAGCCGGAATCAAAAATGCTTGCACGATTCGCGACTTCGAGGATTTCAAGAAGGCAGGCGTCGACGCGTTACGCAAAAACGAACTGAACTTCTTTGTCTGCAAAGTCGAAGAGAGCTTGCTGCACCGTGAGATTTCCCGTCCCAACACCGATCTCGCTGAGAACAAATACACCTTTGTCAGATACTTGGAACGGACCGAGGAGAGAGTTATTCCTTTCGTAGGACGCGGCTAACGTTCCTTCCCGGAATGGTTGAGATACCTCTTCATCGGCCAAGATCCGAATCCGTCATTGAATTCGCCTTTGCTTAAAGCGGAGAGGCGCGCAATGTCGGAATCATAGGAGATTGTTATGCATCAAAAAGTTGCTCGGTTGATATTCGCCATTAGCTTGATTGTTAGTAGTCAGTCAGCCGTCAATGCTCAGGATTACAAAGACAAGACGTTGACGATCATCGTCGGCTACTCGCCGGGCGGCTCGTTTGATCTTTATGCCCGGGTGCTGGCACGTTACATCGGCCGCTATCTGCCGGGAAATCCGACGCGCATCGTCGAGAACATGACCGGCGCCGGCGGCATGATCGCCGCCAATCATCTTTACAACCGGGTGAAGCCCGACGGCTTGACGATCGGCGCGTGGGCATCGCCGTTGGTGCTGCAGCATATCATGGGCAATGAAGCAGCGCAGTTCGACGGCAGACGCTTCGGTTATCTTGGCATACCGTCGGAGTACGACACCGTTTGCACCTTCAATCAGAAGAGCGGCATTACCAAAATGGATGACTGGGTCAACGCAAAGCGACCGCAAAAGATTTCCACCATCGGACCGGGAACGAGCACGTCGGATATTCCCAAGCTTCTCAAAGCCGCGCTGAATCTGCCAATGGATGTTATCGACGGCTACAAGGGCGGCGCGGACGCTCGCCTAGCCGTCGAGTCGGGCGAAGTCGACGGTTACTGTGGCTCATGGGGAACGGTCGAGACGGTATGGCGCAGTGCCTACGAGAGCAAGAAAATCATTCCGGTCCTGCAAGCGACGTTGAAGCCGAATCCTAAATATAAACAAATTCCGGTAGCGATGAATTTTGCCAAGACCGAGGAGTCGCGCGAGCTGCTGAAAATCGCCGACGATGTTCACGGCGCGCAATTTCCCTTCTCCGTGCCGCCGGGGATGGCGAAGGATCGTCTCGATCTTCTGCAACGCGCGTTTCTGCGCAGCTTCAAGGATCCCGACCTCGTTGCCGAGGCAAAAAAAGCCCAGCTTGACATCGGCCCGGTGGACGGGCCGACGGTCACCAAGACTCTTACCGGTCTCTACGATCTCAAACCGGCGACGGTAGCGCGGCTAAAGGATATTCTGTTGCCGAAGAAGAAGTAGAAAACACGTTCGTGATCATGGGGCCGGAGTGGGTCGAACCCGTGGAAGATCTCGATGTATTCAAGCTTGCACGTCGTCCAGCCATTCACGTGTCGAGGTCACACAAGGTTTACCGGGAGAAGAAAACGTTCGCCGAGTCAAACGATCCCGGCGCGGGCCCGGGGTGCGCGCTGCCCCCAACTGCAATAGCGCATGGACTTGGCGCCAGTGTAACCGCCATGCCGTTATCGCCGGCCAAGCTGCTGTAGTTCGTCGTCGCCGTGCTCACGAGAACCGAATGCGGAATGGTGATCTCTTCCTGCCTCGGTGTACACCTTCGTCGCCAAAAATCCCACATCGATAACTTCCACCTCGAACTCGCACGACCTCGCGAATCTTCTCTATCGCCATTTTGTGTTGGCACATAAAGTTTCCGGTCGTGCGAGCTTGGTCATGGCAGGCGCATTGAAACTTCCTTGTCGCAAACTCATAGCGCTGCGTCCCGCCGTAATGCAAGGGCGGGTTGGGAACGCGCTACGGCTTGATCAGCGCCTTGACCGGATACAACCCCGGGATTTCGCCGCCGACGGCGCGAATGCACTTTTCTGTCTGCTCAAGCGGGAAAGTGTGGGTGACCATTTGTTGGACGGGAAACTTGCTCGCTTGAATAGCGTTCATCGCGATTTCGGTGGCGTCGTTGTCGGTGGTGAAGGCGCCTTGGAAGCGGATTTGTCTTCGCACGATCAGGTTCACGTTCAATGGCACATCGATACCATCTCGCGTCAAACCGCCAACGACCAGTGTGCCGAGGGTGCGGACGCATTCGACAGAGGTTTTGATCGCTTGCACATTGCCGGACACATCGATGGCGACGTCGACCAGTTCGCCCTCGGTCTCGTCGCGAATGACTTCCAGGACATTTTCGTTCTCGACGTCGATGGTGCGGGTGGCGCCGAATTTTTTGGCGACCGCCAAACGCTCGGCGTCGCGATTCATTCCCGTGACGAATATCTTGGCGGCGCCGGCGGTTTTCGCCGCGAAGGTGCAGGCGAGTCCCTGCTGGCCCGGACCCTGAATGAGCACGCTGTCGCCCATCTTGACGCCGCCCTGGCGCACCGCCCATTGAAAGCCGTTTGCCATGACCGCGCCGATCAGGACCGCGGCTTCCGCCGGCAGATCGTCGCTCACCCTGGTGACGAGTATATCCGGCACCAGGTAGAGATAGTCGGCAAATCCGCCGAAGAGATGCGGCGGGTTGGCGCAAGTGGTCTGGCCGCCGTAGCCGATGCGTGCTTTGCAAAAGCGCGCGGCACCGCGCCGGCAGTGGCTGCAACGGCCGCAGCCTTTAGCGCCCTTCATGATGATCCGGTCGCCTTCTTCGATGCCGTGGATCGCCGCCGCTTCCTTACCGAGTTTTTCGACACGCCCGAGAATTTCGTGGCCGAGGATCAGCGGATAAGGCAAACCGTTCTTGCCGCCGTGCAAATACTTGAAGTCCGAGCCGCAGACGCCGCCCATTTCGATTTTGACCAGGCCGCCATCGGCGGCAATGTCCGGGATGGGATATTCTCTGATGTCTAATTTGTCCGGACCTAACAATGTCGCGCCGCGGCTGGTAGCCATGAATCACCTCCGTAGTGTTTGCCGGAAGTTACGGCAAGCTTGGTGCGATCGTCAAGCGATGGGATGTTGGCGGCAAAGAACGGGCAAACTAAATCGTAAATTTGATTTCAGCTCATTTTGCGTTGCTTGACAGAGATGGAAGTTTACTTGTAGACCATTTACACATTCTCATGCTTCGTGGCCGGTTTCATGGCCAAGGAGGAGTAATTTTATGGCAGAGATTGTCATCGGCATCGGCACTTCGCATAGTCCGCAGTTGAGCATCCGGGCGAAAGACTGGGCGAAATTGCTGGGTGACAAGGACAAGACTGATCCACGGCTCAATTATCAGGCGTTGCTGCAGACGGCCAAACCGGGCTTGGAAGTGGAATTGACCGAAGCCAAGTTTAAAGAACGGGACGAAGCTTGTCTGAAGGCGGTCAAAACTTTGGGCGATGCGTTGAGCGCGGCGCGCCCTGATCTCGTGGTGGTTTTCGGCGACGATCAGCAGGAGCAGTTCCACGATGACAATATGCCGATGTTCGCGATCTATCACGGCAAGAGTTTGCCGGTGGTGAAGCATAATAATTTGCGGCCGGCCGCCTGGAAAAATGCCGAGGAGCAGGGTTGGGCGGAAACCGCGCCGGAATATGACACGGCAAGCGAGCTGGCCGAGCATCTTATTCGCGCATTGACCGAGGCGGAGTTCGACATCACCCGCTGCAACAAGCTGCGCGCCGAGATCGGCGTCGGTCATGCGTTTAGTTTTCTTTACCGGCGCATTTTACCGGGCACGCGGTTGCCGATGGTGCCGGTAATGGTGAACACCTACTATCCGCCCAATCAGCCGACGCCGAAGCGCTGCTACGCTTTGGGCCAGGCTGTGCGCAAAGCCATCGAAGCTTGGGATAGCGACAAACGAGTCGCACTATTGGCGTCGGGCGGTTTGAGCCATGTCGTCATCGACGAAGAAATCGATGCCATGGTCATCGATGGACTGAAGAACAAAAAGCCGGAAGTGTTGTTTCAGTTGCCGCGAAACAAATTGAAAGGCGGCACGTCGGAGATCTTGAACTGGGTGGCGCTGGCCGGCGCGATGGAAAATCGCGATCTGAAGTATCTCGAATATGTCACGACCTATCGCTCGCCGGCCGCGACCGGCTGCGGCATGGGCTTCGCGTATTGGCAATAATCGTTCAAGTTTCCAGGTTCAAAGTTCAAGGTTGATGCGGATTCATGCATTCGACAACATGTTCCGCACTTGGCGACCGGAGTTGTAATGGCGCGTGAACCGATCATCGAGAGATTGATCAAGCTCGATACCTGTGCGGTGTCGGATGCGTTGGACAGCCTGAGTCTCAAAGGCGCAACTTGGGGTGTGCGACCGCAGTGGCCATGCCCCAAAATTGCCGGCCGGGCGGTGACCATGAAGATCAAGCCGGCCGGCTTGCAGCAACCCGCGCAACATCTGGGCACGGCGCCCATTGAAACCGCTCAGCCGGGCGATGTCATCGTCATTGATAATGGCGGCAAATTGGAATTTTCCTGCTGGGGCGGGTTGCTCGCACTCTCGGCCAAATTGAAAGGTGTCAGCGGCGTGGTTATCGACGGCGCTTCGCGCGACATCGACGAGGCGCGCGAATTGGAGTTCCCGGTGTATGCCCGCGGCGTGGTGCCGATGACGGCGCGCAATCGCGTGGTGCAAGAATCGTATAATCAGGAAATTCAGTTCGCCGGTGTGCAGTGCCGTCCAGGCGATTTAGTGCTCGCCGATGGCAGTGGCATCATCATAATTCCCAGGGAGAAAGAGCAGGAAGTGGTCAGCGCCGCCGAGGCGATTTACGCCAAGGAACAAGAAATGGCCGAGGGCATTCGCAAGGGCTATTCCGGGCGAGAAATGTTGGAGAAGCTCGGTTACGAACAGATGCTCAACAAGAAGTAGGCGGGAAGATACCGGTCGAGGACGGATATTCGAGGATAGAAGAGCGACAAAACCACCGTGTGACAATCCAATATGCTGACCCGTGAAGAAAACATCCTGCTGACGCAAGTTGGGCGGGGCACCCCTTGCGGCGAATTGTTGCGGCGCTATTGGCATCCGGTAGCCGCAGCCGCCGAACTGACCGATAAAAAACCGATTCGCGCCGTCAAGATTCTCGGTGAAGAATTGGTGGTCTACCGCGATAAGAAGGGCAATTACGGGTTGGTCGGCGAACATTGTCCGCATCGTTTGGCTTCGCTTGCCTATGGCCGGGTCGATGACGCCGGCATTCGCTGCCCCTATCATGGCTGGAAGTTCGATGGCACCGGAAAATGTCTTGAACAACCGGCCGAACCCGCCGACAGTACCTTCAAAGATCGCATCACGCACGTTGCTTATCCGGTGCAATATTTGGGCGGATTGATCTATGCCTATCTCGGACCTGCGCCGGCGCCGCTGCTGCCGCGTTGGGACGTGTTGGTTTGGGAACATGGCCGGCGCTGGATCGTCAAAGAGTCGATTATCGATTGCAATTGGCTCCAGCCGATGGAGAATTCGGTAGACCCTTCGCATTTATTCTGGCTTCATGGCGATACCGCTCATCTAGCGCCGCGG
>DASSGE010000093.1:0-2006 GCA_035693605.1 Binatia bacterium | reverse complement strand
GGGATTTCTCCCGTCGACGGCAAAGTAGTAATCGAGAACGGCGTTGAACCTTTGGAACCACTGGAACGACTGGAACCGTTGAAACCAGTTTTATCCGATCGTCACCGCCACCCGAAAGCCATAATCCGAATATTTGAAATTCGGCGGCAACGAGCTGCGCGCCGCACAACGGGCGAATTTGATTTGGTGGCGCCACGAGCCGCCGCGCGAAGCTCGGCGCGCACCAGAAGCCGCGCCCTGCGGATTGCGCTCAGGCGAATAGCGATAGTAATTGTAGTCGTAATAGTCGCTGCACCACTCGTGCACGCCCTCGCTCATATCATAAAGCCCGAAATCGTTCGGGGGATTGACGCCGACTGGCGCGGGGCCGCCGGATTCAGAATCGTCGCCAATCATGGCCAATTCAATCGGCGGCTCGTCACCCCACGGGAAGAGCGCGCCTTGCCGCCGGCCGCGAGCGGCCCGTTCCCACTCGGCTTCGGTGGGTAAACGAAACGGTTTCCCGGTCTGTCTTGCCAGCCAGTCGCAGTATGCGACCGCCTCAAACCAGGTGACACCGACGACCGGCTTGCGCGGATCGGCAAACATCGGCTCCAACCAGAAACACGGAGGCGCCGCGCCCGTCGAATCGAGAAATTCCCGATACTGAGCGTTTGTCACAGGAAACTTTCCCAGGGCAAAGCGATCCAGCCACACGTCGTGCACCGGCCGCTCGTTCTCCTGGCCTGATTCGCAGCCCATCAGGAACGCCCCTTCTGGAACGATTACAACTGCTGGGCGATCAGGATTAGACATCGTGGCGAAGTTAATGCGCCAGTTACCCAGGGTCAAGAGATTGCGCTCACTCTAAGAATTGCCGTATAAGCAATGGCGAATCTCTTGTGGAGGCATTCATGATCATTTCTAAAACGTTTCGCAACCGATTGTGGCGAGTGATAGTTTTGGCGGCGGCGACAATGGTGCAACTCGTCCCAGTGAAGGCTAGCCATTCTCAGCCAACTCCCTTTTACAAAGACAAAACCATCCGCATCATCGTCGGCTTCACGTCTGGCGGACTGTACGATCAGTACGCGCGGCTGCTGGCGCGCCACATGGGCAAATATATTCCCGGCAATCCCACCATCATCGTGCAGAACATGCCCGGCGCCGGATCGCTGAGTGCGACCAACTATATTTACGGCGTCGCCAAACCTGACGGCTTGACGCTCGGTATGTCCGGCAGCGGCATCTATCTTGACCAGATGCTCGGCCGCAAAGAAGCTCTGTTCGACGTCGCCAAATTCGCTTGGCTTGGCAGCGTCGACCAGCGCGATCTCGTGCTCTATATGAAGGCAGACGCGCCGTGGAAATCCATTGAAGATATTCTCGCCGCCAAGGAAGCGCCCAAGTGCGGCGCCACCGGAAGTTCCGACCTGACGACAATCCTAATGAATATCTTGGGCGACACCCTCGGCGCCAAGTTTCACGAAGTGCGCGGCTATCCTGGCGGCGTCGAGATCGATCTGGCGCTGGAAAAGGGGGAAATTCATTGCCGCGGCACGGGTCTGACCACCCACTTCGCGCGCGAGCCCTACTTTACCTGGCACAAGACAGGGTTCGACCGCCACCTCGTGCAAACCGGCGCGAAAAAAGATCCGCGCATCGCCGATGCGCCGACCCTCACTGAACTCATGGAGAAAAAGAAAACTGCGGCGCTTCCACGCAACGTCGCCAAAGTTTTATTGGTGTCGGCGACCGTTGGGCGCCCGATGATGACAACCCCCGGCACGCCTGCCGATCGGGTGAAGCTCTTGCGCGAAGTTTACCTAAAAACCTTCAAGGATCCGTTGGTCATCGAAGAAGCGAAGCGAGCCAAGATGGATCTCGAGGTCCTCAGCGGCGAAGAAGTCGAAGCGCAATTGCGCGATGTCATGGGCCAGCCGAAAGAGGTGATCGAACGAGTGATGAAACTTTCGCAGTAGCGCGACCTATAATCCAGCGTGACGGCTAGGAGAAAACGAATGACC
>DASSGE010000092.1:0-5126 GCA_035693605.1 Binatia bacterium | reverse complement strand
TTTTGCTCCATCTCGAAGCGGATTCGCTCTCGACGGTTTAGCCCGGCTCTGTTTATTATTTAGGGCCGAAAAAAGCCGGAACTGAACAAGCGAGAATTTCGGCGCAGAGGCACGGCGTTTCCAGAATCGCGATTTGCTCTGACAAATAAACTTGACTCTGCGTGCTCGGATCTCGGTGAAACTTTCGAAAATTTGCGGCAACCAGCTAACAATTCATGCGATAGCAATCTAAGACTGTCATGCCATCGTTCAAGAAAATTGCCCACCGCGGCGCCTCGGGGCAGTTTCCGGAGAACAGCCGGTTGGCTTTCGAAGCGGCGATCGCCGCCGGTGTCGATATGATCGAGCTTGACTGCCGATTATCGGCCGATGGCCATGTCGTCGTATTTCATGATGAGAGGCTCGCGCGTACGACCGGAGCGCGCGGCAAAATAGCAGATAGGACGTTGGAGCAGCTGCGCAAACTCGATATCGGTAAATGGCGCAAGCCGGCCTTTCGCGGCGAGAGAATATTGACCTTGGAGGAGGCGCTGGAAATTTTCGCCGGGAACGTCGATCTATGCCTGGAAATCAAAACTGCCTCCGCGGCACCTCCAGGGATGGAATTGAAGCTGCTGTTTATTCTGAGCCACTACGATTATTTGGAGCGGACTACGATCTCGTCTTTCGATTATCGCAGCCTGGCGCGCGTGCGCGAGTTGGCGCCCGAGGCCCGGCTTGGAGTCATTTACGGCGCGAGCATCCAGGAAGATCCAATGGCCGCTGCCGAGCAACTCGACGCCTCTTCGCTTCATGTCCAAAAGCAGCTGGCCCAGCGCGAATTTCTCGAGCGGGCGTGGCAAGCGGGATTGGATATCTATGTTTGGACCGTCAATGATCTGCGTGAGATGGAAACGTTTGCGGCACTGGGCGTCCAGGGAATAATTTCTGATTATCCGGAAAAGTTTGCCCGGCTCGGTCGGAGCGGTTGATCAAGACCGCGGGGAGGCGCGTTTCACTGCCGTCGAATATCGCTCTGAAATCCCCATGGCGATCTTTGATCGATTTCGTTTGCCTTGGTTAAACGAGTGCAAACGGTTAGATTTAAAAGTGATTTACTTGACTTGAAAAATTTATCAGCTAAAATCAACTCCGGTTTATGTGCGGTCTGCCTGGATCGGGGGTGAGTCATTTCTATGACCGGAGTTCGTGTTCGAGATAACGAATCGATTGAAAGCGCCATCCGCCGTTTTAAAAAGCTATGCGAAAAAGCCGGCATCCTCGCCGAATTGCGTAAACGAGAACACTACGAGAAGCCCAGCGTAAAGCGTAAGAAAAAAGCGATTGCCGCAAAAAAACGCGCCCTGCGCCGCGTGCGTCATTCGTTTTAAAATTCAGATTGAGACCTCAATATACCGATGGAATTGAAAGCGGAGATTCAGCAGGCCGTGAAAGCCGCTATGAAAAGCGGAGACACGGTTACGCTTTCAACCCTTCGGTTATTATTGGCAGCGTTGCAGAACGAAGAAATCCGTATTCGCCGGGCGCTAAGCGCCGATGAGATTCAGAAAATCATCGGCACATTATGCAAACAACGCAGCGAAGCGATTGAACTGTATCGCAAAGGCGGGCGCGAGGAGTTGGCGGCCAAGGAAGAGGCCGAATTAGCGATCCTCAAGGGATTTCTCCCGCAGCAATTTTCCGATGAAGAAATCAAGTCCGCGATCCAAGCGAGTATCGATGAGGCGGGTGCCACAGGGTTGGCCGACCTCGGCAAAGTGATGAAGTTGGTAATGCCCAAAGTGGCGGGACGCAGCGATGGAAAGCGAGTTAGCGATCTCACCAAGGCATTGCTAGGCGGGTAATGCAGCGGTCTTAGGCTTGTCCGGCTGATGTATCCGGTTTGCCATGAAAGATATTGACCGTGCGAAGGCGGCGAGCGGCGTGAGTGGCCACGGGGTATCGCCGCGACCGCAAGTGGGTGCCACCTGGTGAATTGGGTCGATCTGATTCTGCTTGGAGTCTTCGCGCTATTTGGTTTGCGTGGCTTCTTCAGAGGTCTTTTTCGTGAATTCTTGTCACTCGCCGGACTTATCATCGGATTCTTGCTGGCCGCGCGCTATGGCGCTGTCGCGGCGCAATACGTGGCGCAGCATTGGCAGGGGTCACCTCTGCTGCTCAAGGGTTCGAGCTTTGTCGCAATCTTCTTTGTGATATATTTCGCATTCAACCTGGCCGGTTGGCTGTTGCACCGTTCCGAAAAAATGCTTTTTCTCAAAACCATCAACCGCGCCGGCGGCATCGCCATGGGTGTCGTCAAAGGTGCGGCTCTGGCGGCGCTAGCCGTATTTCTACTAAACTCATCTTCGCTACTATCTCAGCCGACTCGCGAGTCCTTTGAAAGCGCCTACTTGGTACGGCCATTGTCCGCATTCGGAAAAAATCTGGTCAAGGCCGGCAAAGATCGAATGTTCACCGGAGATCACGGCGGCCCGGCGCCGGCCCATGAGCGAACGTCGATTTAGTTTGTTTCCATGATTAGCCAGGAAAAAATCACTGAGATTCGTAATCGCGCGTCGATCGTCGAAGTGATTTCCGACTATGTGACCCTCAAGAAATCCGGCCGCAATTACATGGGACTTTGTCCGTTTCATGGCGAGAAGACCGCGTCATTTACTGTCAACGAAGAGAAGGGCATTTTTCACTGCTTCGGCTGCCACGCCGGCGGCGGTGTTTTTCAGTTCCTAATGCAATATGACCACTTGAGTTTCCCCGAGGCGGTCGAGCAACTGGCGAAGCGCTACGGCATCGTCATCGAACGATCGGACGCGCGAAACTTTCAGCGCGACCTGGGCGAACGGGAGAATCTTTATCGTATCAACGAGCGTGCCGCGGCGAATTATCAGCGCATCCTGTTCGATCATCCCGAAGGCCGGGTGGCGCTCGAGTATCTACGCCGTCGTGGCGTCGACGACGCCACCGCACGCAAGTTCATGTTGGGCTTTGCGCCGCAGGGTGGGTCGGGCCTGGTTGGGTTGGTTAAGAAAGAAAGTTTGGCGCTGGCTGATGCGATCAAGCTGGGGCTCATCGCGCAGCGTAATCCGCAGCAGTATTACGAAAAATTCTTTTCCCGAGTGATGTTTCCCATCGCCAACGCGGCGGGAAAGATCGTCGGCTTCGGCGGCAGGGTGATGGATCAGGGCATGCCGAAGTATTTGAATTCCAGCGAAACGCCGCTTTTTCACAAAGGCTCCACGGTGTACGGTTTGCACCAGGCCAAGGAAAGCATTCGCCATGCTGACCGGGTGGTGCTGGTCGAAGGGTACCTCGACGTGATCGCCCTGGCGCAGCATGGCATAGGTTATGCCGTGGCAACTTTGGGGACGGCCCTGACGGTCGAACATGTGCGGGCGTTGTCGCGCTATACCAAAAACATCATTGCCTTGTTTGACGGCGATGAGGCCGGGCTCAAGGCCGCGGCGCGCAGCTTCGAGATATTTATCGAAGCCGGCTTGCTCGGGCGGGCGGCTTTTCTGCCCACGGACGACGATCCCGACACATTCATTCGCAAGCAGGGCAAGGATGCCGTGGAGAAGCTGCTCGATCAAGCAGTGCCGCTGGCCGATTACTATTTCTCCTGGCTGCAAAAACGTTTCGGCAGCAGCATTGAAGGCAAGAGCCAGACCGCCAGCGAGATCGGCCGGCTACTCGCCAAAGTGACTAACCCATTTGAAGTCGATTTGTTGATTCGTCGCGCCGCGGACTTGGGCGTTCGTGAAGAACTATTGCGTCGGCCGATGGCCAATGTTGTCCCTACGCGACCTATGCCGCCGAACCGTCCGATTAGCGCCGTACCGGCGCCAAGTGACAGTCGGGACGATCTCGCCGAGCGTTCACTAGTTGGACTTTTACTGCGGGTGCCGTCGCTGCTCGAAAAATTGGCGCGGGATGCACGCGTCTGTCAATGTTTTACCGACAAATGGCGCCCAGTGGTTGACGTGATCATTTTGGAATGGCAAGAAACAGGGAACATCGATATCGGCGCCATTAGTCAAAAACTACCCGAGTCACTGGTCAGCGAATTTGCCGCATTGGTTTTGGAAGCGGAAAACCGCTCCGATGCCGAGTGCGTGAAGATGGCCAACGATTGTCTGATCCACTTGCAGCGCAAATACCTTAAGAACCAAGAGCGTGATTTACGCATCGCCATACGGGCCGCCGAAGAAAAACGCGATGACATCGCCAAGAGAGAAAGGATACTAGAATGGCAAGACCTGCTTCAAAAAAAACGCCAGCTAGAACGCCGAAGACTCGAGCCGAAACTAAGCCCGCGCTAAGCAAGGCAAAGAGCGCCTCCGACGCCGCTGGCGAGCCAGTGGAGAAGAAAAATTTGAAGGAGGTCAAAAAACTGATCGATCTCGGCAAGGAAAAAGGCTATCTGACCTACGACGATGTCAACGATATGTTGCCGGCCGAGGTTGTCTCGCCGGATCAGATCGACGACGTCATGTCGATCTTTGGCGAAATGGAAATCGAAGTCGTCGACGCCAACCAACGAGTTACCTTGGGCGGTGCTGGCGACGAATTGGTGGAAGACGAGGAAGAGGAAAAAGAAACTGAGGATGCCGACAACGACGTCGTTGGCAAGACCGGGGACCCGGTGCGCATGTATCTGCGCGAAATGGGGACGGTGTCATTGCTAAGCCGGGAAGGCGAGGTCGAAATCGCCAAGAAGATCGAAAACGGCGAGAATCGCGTGCTCGACGAAGTGCTCTCAAGTCCGCTCGCGTTGACTCATATCCTCGACTTGGGCGAGAAATTGGCACAGCATGAAGTTCGTGTGCGAGAGATCATCAAGGAAGAGGGTGACGAGGAGAGCGAGGACTTCGAAGAGGAAGAGGTTCATGAAAAACGCTTGATCGAACAGATCGGCAAAATCCGCCGAGCCGTCAACGAGCGCGAAAAGATCAAGAACCAACTCGACGGCAAACGGGTGTCGGCGCAAAGACGGCAATCGCTACTCGACAGTGTCAACAAGTACAATGACCGGATCGTCAATGGTTTGAAAAACTTACAACTCAATCGCAAACAGACCGAAGCCATTGCCGACGGTCTCAAACGTGCGATGGAACGTATGTAGGCGATGG
>DASSGE010000091.1:0-3909 GCA_035693605.1 Binatia bacterium | reverse complement strand
GATTTGCGGGTTTGCTTTATCGGCGATTCGTTCGTCAATGGCACCAACGATCCGGAATATCTCGGCTGGACCGGACGCGTTTCAATCCGGGCTTGGGAGCGAGGCTACAGGTTGACTTGTTATGACTTGGGAGTCCGGCGCGATACCAGCCACGACATCGCCGCGCGTTGGCAGTCGGAAGCGCAACGGCGCTTGCCGAATTCGTGCGCACCTCACGTTGTGTTTTCTTTTGGCGTCAACGATACCATGATCGAGGCGAGCCGCACGCGGGTTTCCGAGTTAGTTAGTATCGAGAACACGCGGCAAATCCTGCGGACGGCACGGCAGTGTGGTTACCGTACGGTACTGATCGGCCCGCCGCCGATCGCCGATCAGCAACACAACGAACGGACTCGTCAATTGTCCCTCGCCATCGGACAAGTCGCCGAAGATGAACGAGTCCCGTTTCTTTCTATCTTCGACGCCTTAGCACAAGACCCGGTATGGATGGCCGAGGTATCGGCCGGCGACGGCGCCCATCCCGGTGCGGCGGGCTATGCTAAACTCGCCGCGCTGGTTGATGGTTGGGAGTGCTGGTGGTTTGGAGAGTGACCCGGTTGTCCCAGCCCAAGTCGGCTCGGCGTTTGCCGGTTCTACGAAACTGCTCGTCGTTCCATTGACCGCAATGATTGAAACCTCGTATATAGGCGCAGATCGAACAAGGAATAACGGGGTGCTGCATGTGGCGGATCTTTGCTAGTCTGATGAAATCTTTTGCTGTTGTTGCGATTGTCGGCATTTGGTCTGCGGACGAGGCACTGGCCAATCCTTATCTCGCCAAGGCCGGTGAGCCGCCCATGCGGGCGCGCATCGGCACCTGCGCTATTACCGGCGGGTTCATTCACCTCTACGCCGCGCTAGACAACAAATTGTTCGAAAAATATGGCGTCAACGCCGAGCATATCGTTGTCCGTGGCGGCACTGTCGCGGCGGCAGCGTTGGCCGCCGATGAGATCAGCTTTCTTTATTGCAACGCCGACACCAATATTGCGCGCATCGCCACCGGGATGGACGGCAAACTGGTCGCCTCACCGCTGGTGGGGTTGCCCTACGTCGTGCTGGCGCGCAGAGACATTAAGCGGCCCGCCGATTTGAAAGGCAAAAGCATCGGCGTGACCCGGCCAGGCGATTTTACCTATAAGCTGGCCAAGGATTTTCTCAAAAAGCATAACCTGAGCGACAAGGATGTTACGCTGGCGACCGTCGGCGGTACGCCCAGCGAACGCTACACCGCCCTGGCGCAAGATGTTTTCCAGGCGACGCTGATCCAGCCGCCGCTCGATGCCCGCGGCAAAAAAGACGGCTTCAATGTCATCTATCATCTTAACGAATTGGGTCTGCCATTTATTTATAGTTCCTTATTTACCAACGCCAAGACTTTCAAAGAAAAACCGGCGCTGATCCAAAAAATGGTCGCTGCGCTCGCCGAATCGGTGTATCTCGTCGAGAAAAGACCGGAGATCGGCATGGCTTCGGTGGGCAAGACGCTGCGGATAAACGATCCCGATATTCTGCAATCGGCTTATGACGCGTTTGCCAAGCGCCTGGTTAACCGGCGGCTGATTGTGCCGCCGAAGATGGTTGCCGAGACGATCGAAAACGCCCGGGAAGACGGCACGGTGATTCGCCGCAAGGCCAACGAGGTTTTTGACAACATGTTCGTCGAAAATTTGGAAAAGAGCGGATTCATGAAAGAGCTGTGGGGCGGCAAGGTTCCCGAAGATACCAGAAAACCCTAAATCAGTTTCACGACAACGTACTTTCTACTCAACACTTAAGATTGCTCCGGCCGTCAGCTCCGTCATGAAAATTTTTCTCAGCTACGCTTCGCAAGACAGCGAGGCGGCGAAATCGATCTACCTGGCGCTGCGCACCCAGGGGCATAAGGTGTTCTTCGATCGCGCTGATCTGCCCGCCGGGGAGGAGTATCATAACCGCATCCGGTCGGCGGTCGAGGGCTCCGATCTGTTTATATTTTTGATCAGCGCCAATGCTATCGACGCCGGCAGTTATACTTTGACCGAATTGAGCATAGCCGAAAAAGCCGGCGTCAAATTGTTGCCGGTCGTGCTGGCAAAAGTTGACATTGAAAAATTACCGGCTCTGCTCAAAGCGGTGACGTTTGTTCAAACCGAGGGCAACCTGCCTGCGACCGTCGCTGCTGAAGTCTATCGCATTGCCCGCGAACGGCGGCGCCGCTGGCTCAAGTATTTGACCGCAGCGCTATTGCTGGCGACAGTCGTCGTTGGCGGGATTTTTTATGGTCTGCGCGGACGAGACAGCAGGGAGCGGATCGGCAAAGATGGCGCACCGGCGGTTTTAATACCGGCCGGAACCTATGTCGCAGGCGATGATGAAAATTCGCCGCGACGCGAGCTTTTCATCGATGCCTTCTATCTCGACCAGTACGAAGTGACCGTTGGACGTTACGCTGGCTTCTTGAAGGCGACTGGAAGTGTCCGACCGCCGGAAGAATGGGAAACAGTAGATCTTAAGAATGGCGCTGACTTGCCGGTGATCGGCGTGGACTGGCAAGATGCCCACAGTTACTGCCAGTGGGTCGGCCGGCGTTTACCGACCGAAGCCGAATGGGAGCGGGCGGCACGCGGCACGGACGAACGTAAATACCCTTGGGGCGAGCAACCGCCGACGGCCGATTATGCGCGCTTCGCGCAGAAGTACGACAATGCGGTTTACCAAAATGGCGTTGCCCCGGTCGGCAGCCATCTTAACGGCGCCAGTCCTTTCGGCATACAGGATATGGCAGGCAACGCCTGGGAGTGGACAGCGGATTGGTTTTCGGATAGCTTCCCGCGCGCAGATCGGCGCAATCCCAAGGGACCCAACAGCGGCACCAGCAGGGTGCTACGCGGTGGAGGTTGGTATGACCCAGCAGATCGGCTGGTTAGCACCAAACGAATGCACGCCAATCCCGAACAGCGCGATAACAGTATCGGATTTCGCTGCGCCAGTGATGCGAAGTAAATTGGTCGCGAGGTAGACTCCTGGATGTCGCTATTTGCAATCCATCCTCAGCTGCTCGCCGATTGTCATCGGCTTGGCCAACTCGATCTCTGCCATGTGTTACTCCATAAAAATGCGTCGGTTCCCTGGTTCATTCTCGTTCCAGAAACCGCTGTCACGGACCTGTTTGATCTTCCGCAGGCGCACCGCACTGCAGCGTTGGATGAGGCAGCGATAATCAGCCATTTTATCAAGAGCTATTTAGACTATGTGAAAATCAACTTTGCCGCCATCGGCAACGTCGTGCCGCAGCTGCACTTGCACGTCGTCGGCCGAAAGCCGGATGATGCTTGGTGGCCGGCGCCGGTATGGGGCAATGCCGTCGAGTCGCGACCGTATTCTGCTCAACGGCTTGGGGAAATCCGTGAGTCGCTGGTTCGCCAGTGCTCACTCAACTCCAGCTAAATGTTTAAGCTCCGACAATTACCGTGGTGATGAAAGCTTCGATCATGGCGGCAACCAATAACATGGGCACAATCACAATGGCGTAAAATCGCAGCGCCCGGCTCAATGCCGGTCTAATTTCGGCGTCCGACCTTCTTAACATTCGTTTCAGCACGACATTGCCCAACAGCAGCCCGATCGCGGTGCCGAGAAATACTCCGGTGAGTTCGATAATGCCGTGTGGCAAGATGCTCAAGAGCGAAAGCCAAACGCCGCGACTGTAGGACGACAAGAAGAAGACTACGCCGAGGACCACGCCGTTGACGACCAGAAACAACGCCGGAACGATACCCACCGCTAAACCTAACAGGATGGCGGCGAGAGTTTTTACCGAATTGTTGAGGAATATCGCCGCTGCAAGCTGTGCTTTCGGCAGGTCCCGGAAAGTTTTTAGAAAGCCGG
>DASSGE010000090.1:0-3589 GCA_035693605.1 Binatia bacterium | reverse complement strand
TGCTCTTTGTGGTTAATCCCCCACCTTCATCCTCCCCCGCGCGCGGGGGAGGATGAAGGTGGGGGCTAATTCAAACCGTAAAACACCCGCGGATTGTCTTCGACGATCTTCTTGTGCTGTGCTGCGCTGATACCGCCGTCGTTTTTTAGCGTGGTCAACGCGTCCAATTCCGTCGATGAATCGGCGTGGCCGTAGTCGGTGCCGATCATCAGCGTATTTTCGCCCATGCAGGTCTTGATCAGGTAGGGCACGTCGTCGCCGATCTGGCAGGTGACAAAGATGCCGGACTTCTCGAGCAGATCGTTGGGTAGTTTTTTGTTGACCGTGTCCAGACGGCGGCGCAGCTCGTAGATCACCCAGGGCACCCAGGATGCCGCGGTTTCGATGAAACCGAAGCGCAGCTTGGGAAATTTTTGCGGGATGCCGCAATTCAAAATTCTAAACATCGCTCCGACATTGAAAATCCGGTACTGGTTGAAAAAGTCCCGGCTGCCATCCGGGTTGACCATCATGTCCACGGCCGCGGCGCTGCCGTTGGCCTGGTGCAGGCCGATGCAGAAGTTTAGCTTCTCTGCCATCTCGTACATTGGAAAGAAATAAGGATCGCTGATCTGCCGCGCCCCTTCGAGGGGCCGCATGAACACGCCGCAGCCGCCGTTCTCCTTAGCGAACTTCAACTGATCAAGCGCGTCCTTCATACTGAGAAGCGGCAAGCAGGCCATCCAGCGCAGCCGCCCATTGCTCTGCTTCCAGACGTCCGCCATCCAGCGATTGTAGGCGCCGCACAACGCGACTTCGGTATCGGCGCGCTCGGTGACTTGATCGAGAAAGATACTGGTATAGAGCACCTGGATGTCGATGCCCAAATCATCCATATGCTTGATCCGCCCTGAGACGTCGGCCAGGTCGCGATTGGCCATTGTCGTCGACACGTCACGGCCGATCTCGGCGGATTTCTTGTCGAGATCCTCTTTGCTGAAAGTGAAGCGAAATAAACCGCGAATCTTGCCGTCGATCACCCAATGCGCCTTCTGATTGTCATCCTCCGGCTTGAACAGCTGCGGCCGGAATTTCTTTTCAGAAGGTGTCAGATAGTCCCAGGTCAGCGGACTTTCGACGACATGCGCATCAGCGTCTACCCATCCCATGGCGATACCCTCCGGCTTCGAATTCTAGAATTTGGATTTCCCGACGGGCGAAACATGTTTCGCCCCTACTATTGCCATTGCCTATTGCTCATGCGTTCTTCTCAGTGCAATACCGCTCCGCCATTGACCAGAATTGTCTGCCCGGTCACGAAAGTGCTCAGATCCGAAAGCAGATACAGCGCCGTGCCGACCAAATCTTCCGGCTGCTCGATACGCTTGAGGATGCGCGTCGACGCCGATCGTTCGTAGTTCTTCACGGCTTCATCGGTCGCCTTGTCTTCGCTCATGGTCGAGCCCGGCGCCAATGTGTTCACGCGGATATTGTCCGGCCCGAGTTCGCGGGCGAGCACTCTGCTGAAGCCCACGACAGCCGCCTTAGATGTCACGTAGTGCATCATGGTCAAACCGCCGTTGAAAGCCATATTCGACGATATGTTGACGACGCTGCCCTGCTTGCGTTTCTGCATCGCCGGCACCACCGCCCGGCTGCACAGCCACAAGCCTTTGACGTTGACCGCCATGATACGGTCCCAAGCTTCTTCAGTGATGTCCTGCCAAGTGCCTTTTTCCGCCGGCACGCTCATGAAGATCGCCGCATTGTTGATCAGACCGTCGATCTGACCGTAGTTGCTCAACGCCTTCGCGGCCATCTCCTGGCAACTGGGAAAATTTGCCACATCAATCTTGGTCGCCAGCGCTTTGCCGCCCTTGTCGGCGATCGCTTTGGCGACCGAGTCCGCCGCTTTGTCGTCGATATCCGCGACTACCGCCATGCCGCCTTCGCGTGCGATGCCCATGCAATAAGCGCGGCCGATGCCATGACCACCGCCGGTCACCACCACTACTTTGCCGTCGAGTAAACCCATTTAATGATCTCCCTACCGCTGATACTTAACGCGACTGAGGGCCCGGCGCAACGAAACTCACCCCACCGACCTTGAACATTGAACCTTGAACGGTTTACTTAGGGTCTGAGGATTTTTTTCAATTTCGCTTTAAGGTCGGGCGAGAGGCCAAAAAAATCATTGATCAACTTCTGCACATGTTGCGCCGATACCGGGTCGATGTCGAGTTTGCCTTTCTCGGCTTCGGCCAGTAATTCCTTGTCGGCAAAGGTCCGCGTGAGCGCAGTTTCGAGCGCGGCGCCGCGCTCCGGCGGCGTCCCGGGAGATACCAGGTAGACTTTGCCGAACTGATTGGGCGCCGCGGCGCCAAAACGCAGCAGCTGGCGCTGCTCTTCGGTCTTGGCGATCTGCGGGATCGTCGGCACATTTTTCACCGGCAGGTCTGGGATCGGGTGATCACCCAATTGCGCGAGCAGCTGCCAGTCGCCGTTCTTGATTCGGTCCAGTGAAGTGACTTTTGACGATTCCCAACTGTTCATGATGCCGTCGATCTCGCCGCTCTCCATGGCCAACCGAACGTCCGAAGTCCCTTTGTAGCCGCTGACCACTTTGATGTTGGCGCCCAAAAGATCGCGCATCAGCAACGGCCCTTGCTCCACCGTCGAGCCTGGAATACCGCCGACGGTGATTTGCTTCGCCTTACTACCGAGCAGCTCCTCCAGCTTCGTGACACCAGACTTGCGCGTGGTGATCAATAAATACGTTTCCCCGATGGGCACGCCGAGATAACGAAACTTGGCTAAATCATACTGCACCGCGGGATTGCCAAAGATCTGCTCAAGAATAATCTGGCCGCTGAAGTTGCCGATCACCGTCCCGTCCTTTGGCGCGACGTTGAACATATGGTTGGCCAGGAGAATGCTGCCCGCGCCGGCCATATTTTCGACGATAATACTGGGATTGCCTGGGATATGTTTTTGAAGATGCCGGCCGATGAGCCGCGAATAGGCATCGTAACCGCCGCCCGCGGAAAAGCCGACAATAATTTTTACCGTCTTGCCGCGGTAAAAATCCGCCACTGCTTTGTCGTCCGTTACGGCGGCCCAAGTCCGGTTAGCCGGCCCCGCACACGCAAGCAAAGCCAGGAGCACAAACAACGAGAAAAACTTTCTCATGGTTACCTCCGAAGAGACGCTCTTTCGTAGCCCTGGCTACCACCGTACTCCAACGACTGTCAACAGTGGCCTAAGCGCAGCGCCGAAATGATGCATGGCCTAGACTGTTAACTCCACTTGAGATAGTGACAGACCGAGCGACGCGGCTCCTCCATAAGTCAATGCCGAAAGGAACGTCGTGCTCTCCACCGGAGACGAGGCTTTTTGATGAACACACCACAACGCAAATTCACTGCAGTCCAGGGCATCAAGCTGCATTATCTGGAATGGGGCGAGCGCGGCAAACCCGAGCTGCTGCTGGTTCACGGCTGGACGAATTTCTCTGCGAGCTGGAGCGCGGTAGCGCAACACTTTCAGGATCGCTATCGCATCATCGCTCCCGACTTGCGCGGCCATGGCGAGTCAGACAAACCAATGACCG
>DASSGE010000089.1:0-5391 GCA_035693605.1 Binatia bacterium | reverse complement strand
CCTTGCGGTGGATGCGCTGCTGTCACCGGCGGCGGGATATTTACTTGACCGCTACGGCACCAGGAAAATCGCTATTGCCGGCTGTCTCACTTTGGTGGTTGGCCTTTATCTGAGCAGCCAGGTGTCGGTGCTGTGGCAGCTTTATATTTGCTTTGGCTTGATCCTCGCCACGGGCTTCACGCTTACCGGCATGGTGCCACATATTTTCTTAATCTCTGAGTGGTTCTCGTCCAAGCGCGCTTCGGCCATCGGTGTGGTTTACGCCGGCAGCGGCGTCGGCATCATGTTATTGGCACCGCTCAGCGAATGGCTAATTTCCGCCTATGGCTGGGAGCGCGCCTTCGAGATTTATGCGGCGATGGTGTTGGTTTTGTTGTTGCCGATCGTGCTGCTTTCCTATCAACCGGGACCTCATGCTCATGGTGGCGCTCTCGGAGCGCAGAAAAAATACCCGCAGAACCAGTGGACTGCTAAGCTGGCGCTGCAGAGCCTGCAGTTCTGGCTGTTGTTCATCGCCCGCATCGGCGCGGCGTCGGGGACCACCGTCATTGTCACGCATCAAGTGGCGCATGTCGTCGATGTCGGCTTCAGTAAACTGCTGGCGGCGTCGATTTTCGGTCTCGCCGGGATCACCAGCAGTTTCGGCCGGGTGATTTTTGGTTTCATCGCCGACCGCTTGAGCAAACAGGCGGCTTATACGCTGAATATCGCCATGACCATTGTCGGTGTCGGCGCATTAATGGTTCTGCGCGATCCCAGTCAGGCTTGGCTGCTCTACATCTATGTGATTTTCTTCGGCATCGGCTTCGGCTCGCGGGCGGTGATTTTTTCCTCGTTAACGGCGGATATTTTTGCCGGCAAAGGCTTTGGTTCGATTCTGGGCTATTCAACGGTGGCAGTTGGTGTCGGCGGGGCGTTGGGGTCTTACTTCGGCGGCGTATTTCACGACTGGACCGGCAGCTATACAATGTCCTTCACGCTTTCCACATTGCTGCTGGCGATCTCGGACGTTTGCATCTGGCTCGCCGCTGTCCCGTCGGTGGCACACTACGACAAGCGGCTGTGGGCGGCCAAAGCGGATTAGTTCCAACCGTTCCAATCGTCTCAGAGTTTCCAGGCTTGTTACAGTCAGCTCCATTACCTTGAGGCGGTGTATAGAAGTTGCTAATTTATTCATTGCAAATTTATGGATGCTCGGCTGCGAGATGGAATACGTCTATTTAACGACCGGAAATTCTTCGAGTGCCACGAAGTTCTGGAAGGTTATTACCAGGACAGCGAGCTCGATGCCAAGCCGTTTCTTGAAGGCTTAATTCAGTTGGCGGCGGCGTTTCGCATGTTTGTCGACTTCGCTGAGGTCAAAGGTCCGCTGCGAGCGATTTACCAGGCGCTTATTCGTTTCGAGAATTACCAACCGATGTATTTGCAAGTACGGGTGCGCGATTTCAGTACAGAGGTCGAGGCCTGGGCTAAAGCCGCAGAGGCGGCCGGGGCTTCGCCATCGGCCGCCACCATTCCGAAAATTAAATTCCAACATTTTAGTCTTTTTTCATGACCGGCCAGCCGCTCAGCGAAAAACTCGCTCAATTCCTTCGTGGGAATTGGACGGGCGGTAAGCGCGTTCAAGGCATCCAGGGCGGCGCGCGCGCCTATCTGATGATGCTTGCGGCGGCTGAGGCCCAGCGGCCGATGCTCGTGATCGCGCCGAACGCCAATCAGGCGGAGAACCTCTATGACGATCTGGCGTTTTTTCTCGGCGAGGAGCGCGGCTTGGCGCCGTTGCGCCGTCGGCTCCATCTGTTTCCATCCTGGGAAGTCTTGCCCTTTGAAAATCTCTCGCCCCCTGCGGAAAACATCGCTGGCCGTTTGGAGGGACTCTACAAGCTCGTCGAAGATCCAGCGCCTATTTTGATCGCCACGCCGGCGGCGCTGATGCAACGGGTAATTCCCAAGGACGTCTTGAGAAAGTCTTATCTCTATATCGTCGTCGGCCAAGATTTGCCACGTGAGTCGTTGCTCGACCATCTGGTCCATTGGGGTTTTCAAAATGTTCCGCTGGTCGAGGAGCGCGGCGATTTCAGTGTGCGCGGCGGCATCGTCGATCTGTATCCGCCGGGTTACACCCGGCCGATTCGCCTGGAATTTGACGGCGACCGGCTGGAATCGATCCGCGAGTTTAACCCCGCTAATCAACGCACCGAGACGGTACAGGAAGAATTCATCCTACTGCCGATGAAAGAGTTCGCACTCAAGCGGGCCGGTATCGACGAGGCGATCCGCCGTTTGGAACAGCGGGCCTTGGAGTTGGAAGTGGATCGCCGCGAGCGCCAGGCGCTGCTCGAATCGCTCCGCGAAGGCATCCCGGTCGCTGGCGGGGAGTTTTTACTGCCATTTTTTTGCCTCGACTTGGTGCCGGTGACTTCCTATCTGCCGGACAATACCCTTATCTGGCTCGATGGCTCGGATCGCGTCGAAGCGGAAAGCGAACGTTTCGGTCGGCATGCTTGGGAGCGCAACCGCTTGGCTATCGAAGAACACCGCCTGGTCGCGCCCGTGGAACTTCTCTATCTAAACGAGCATGAGTGGCGTGAAGCGCTCCAGCCGTTTTCCACCGTCCATGGCGAATCGTTGCTGCTGCTCACCGCTGCGGAAAAGGCCCAGGCGACGACCCTCAGCGTCGAATCTTTCTTGACCACGGACTTGCGCCAGGACCCGGCGCTGCACGGCAAGGATGTTTCACTCGCGCCGCTGGTCGAACGTTTGAAATCTTGGAGTCTGGAAAAAGTCATCTTCGTCGCACCGACCAAGGGTGATGCGTTGCGCTTGCGCGAGCTCTTGGCCGGCTATCAAGTCGACGCGGCGCTGATTGAAGACGCGATCCCCGCCGTCCTGGCGCGCCAGGACATTGGCCGGGCGATTGTGCGGGGCAATTTGAATCAAGGCTTTCGCTTGCCCGAAGCGCATCTTATTTGTGTGACGTTCGACGAGATCTTCGGCACGCGCAAGCGCCAGCCGACGACGGCGACCAAGAGCTATCCGAGCCATTTTCTGTCGAGCCTGAGCGAGCTAAAGCAGGATGATTATGTCGTTCATCTCGACCATGGCATCGGTGTCTACCGCGGCCTTAAGTTTCTTAAGGTGGCTGGGGTCGAGGGCGAGTTTCTCCATCTCGAATACGAAGCGGGAGACCGGCTGTATTTGCCCGTGGACCGCATCAACATGGTGCAGAAGTATATCGGCGGCGACGGCGCCCAGCCGGCGCTCGACCGATTGGGCGGCACGGCCTGGGAAAAAGTCAAAGCCAAGGCGAAAAAAGCCGTGCTCGCCATGGCCGAAGAGTTGGTCCAACTCTATGCGTTGCGCGAAGCACGCGGCGGTACGGCGTTCGCGCCACCCGACAACATGTACAAAGAGTTCGAAGCGGCGTTTGAATTTGAGGAAACGCCGGACCAGCAGCGCGCCATCGACGAGACGTTGGCGAGCATGCAGAGCCGGAAACCGATGGACCGTTTAGTCTGTGGTGATGTCGGTTACGGCAAAACCGAAGTGGCTATGCGCGCGGCGTTTCTTGCCGTCGAAGGGGGAAAGCAAGTGGCGGTTCTCGCGCCGACGACAATCTTGGCGCAGCAGCACATGCAGACCTTTCGCCATCGCTTCCGCAACCATCCGGTGCGCATTGAAATGGTTAGCCGGTTTTTGACCAGCAAAGAAATCGCGCAGGTGCTCAGCGACACCGCTAAAGGCCAGGTCGATATCGTCGTTGGCACCCACCGGCTCTTGCAGAAAGATGTCGAATTTAAAGACCTGGGACTGGTGATCATCGATGAAGAGCATCGTTTCGGCGTCGTCCACAAAGAACGGCTGAAGAAAATGCGCGCGCTGGTCGATGTCCTGAGTCTCACCGCGACGCCGATTCCGCGCACGTTGCATATGTCGCTGGTCGGCATTCGCGATCTGAGCATTATCGAAACGCCGCCGGTGGACCGGCTGGCGATTCAGACCTACATCACCCGCTACGACGACCGGGTGATCCGTGACGCCATCTTGCGCGAGATCGAACGGGGCGGACAAGTGTTTTTCCTGCACAATCGGGTCGAGACCATCGATCGCCTGGCGCTCAAATTGTCGGAGCTGGTTCCCGAAGCCAAGATGGCGGTGGGCCACGGCCAGATGCGCCCCAAGGAACTGGAAAAGGTCATGCTCGATTTCTTGGAGAACAGAACTCAAGTGCTGGTTTGTTCAGCGATCATCGAGTCGGGTCTCGACTTTCCGAATGCTAACACGATCATCATCAATCGCGCCGACCGCTTCGGCTTGGCCCAGCTCTATCAACTGCGCGGCCGGGTCGGGCGCTCGCACCGCCATGCTTTCGCCTATCTACTGATTCCCGGCGAGCATGCGATCACTCCGGACGCCGAGCGGCGCTTGCGCGCGTTGCAGGAAATCGATGGTCTCGGCGGCGGTTTCAAACTCGCGCTGCACGATCTCGAGATTCGCGGCGCGGGCAATTTGTTGGGCGACCAACAATCGGGCCAAATCACGGCGGTGGGCTTCGAGCTTTACACCGAGATGATGCAGGCGGCGATCCAGGAACTCAAAGGTGAAGAAATACTGCCGGAGATCGACCCGGAAATTCGCCTGGGCATCCCGGCTTACTTTCCCGATAACTACATGCCCGAAGCCAACCAGCGGCTATATTTTTACAAGCGCCTGGCGAGCTTGAAAAGCGCTGGGGAACTCGACGAGCTCAAGGCGGAGATCGAGGACCGCTTCGGTCCCTATACCGAAGTAGTCGAAAACTTATTCCTGGTGATGGATCTGCGCCGGATTCTAAAAGAATTTCTCGTCCAGCAGATCAGCTTTTCCGAAGGCAAGATTTTTCTGCTGTTCCATCCCGACTCGCCGGTCAAAGTCGACAAGCTTCTCGAGCTGATTCACAAACAGAAAAATCGTTTCCGCCTGGCGCCCGACGGTCGCCTCTCATTTACGCCGAAAAATCGCGATTGGCAACCCTTGGCCGCCGAGGTGGTGGAATTGCTCCAGACGATTCGCGAAATTCCGCTTTCTAAGAGCGTCGCACCGGCCGTTAAATTGGCTTGAAGCAGTTGTTGGAGTACTGGCGTGCTGGAAATACGAGGGGGCCAATAGTCCATTCCTCAATCTCCAGATCAATCATGCTCATTGATCAAATCGCGCTAAACCGCTTTTGATCGTTTGCCGTCGGCGTGCGGTTCGCCGCTATACCGTTGGTGCTGGCGCGGTTCATTGGCGCCGGTGGGGTCGGTGTTTGGGCGGCGCGGGGCGGCAACTTGGCAAAATCCGCGCTATGATCGATAATGTCCTGTCGACACCTGATGGATTTATCGGTTGGAATTCGAAATTGACTGTGTT
>DASSGE010000088.1:0-2020 GCA_035693605.1 Binatia bacterium | reverse complement strand
AAAACCTGCCATCGGCGCCAATCGATAATCCGGATAGTCCACCGAATCGCTTGTCCTTGGAATTAAGCTGGAAAGCGCCCATGAGCGTGAGCGCGCCGAATTGCCTGCGCTCGGAATTCTTCGAGTCGAAGGCAAAATCGCTAAGCCTGACCAAGCGAGCTTGGGTTGATTGCGCCGCGCCGCGATTTTGACCCGACCAACACGAGCACAGGATGGCCAAGGCGATTAAACTTAAAAACCAATTGCTCCGATGTTTCATGTCCAAGTAAAAGATACATCGTAACGTCGTCAGTACAACCACGGCGATGCTTTATCAGCCTTGACATATGGAACGCGGCCGTTATACGCAGTGCGAAGACTCATGGCTGCGATTTCCTCAACGGAAATCTCAAGTTGGAAAGGGCCGCTGTGGTGAACACTGACAAACGTAGCTTTTCCGTCGTCGGCAACTCTGTGGCGCGCATCGATGGCGCTGATAAAGTCACCGGCAGGGCGAAGTACGTTGCCGATCTCGACGTGCCGGGAATGATTGAAGGCAAGTTTTTGCGCAGTCCGTACGCCCATGCGCGCATCCGCTCGATCGATACGGCCGACGCCGAATCGATGCCCGGAGTCGTCGCAGTGCTGACCAGCAAAGATCTCGACGACATCGGCCACTACATGGGGCGCGGCAAAAACAAAGACCAACCGATCATCGCTACCGGCCGGGTTATTTTCGCCGGCCAACCGGTGGCGGCGGTGGCGGCACTGGACCGTTCGACGGCAGAAGCGGCGTTGAGCCGGATTCATGTCGACTATGAAGAGCTGGCGGCGGTGATCACTGCGGATGAGGCGACGGCCGACGGTGCGCCGCGGCTGCATGACTTTGCCGAGAAAAATATTTGCGCGCATCACGAGCTGATCAAAGGCGATGTCGAAAAAGGCTTTGCCGAGGCAGACGTCATTGTCGAGGACGAGTTCGAGTTTCCGATGATCTATCACTACTCGATGGAGCCGCATTCGGCCGTCGCGCAGGTCGACAGCGACGGCATTACCATCTGGACTTCCACCGGCCACCCGTTCGGCGTGCGCGCCGATGTCGCCGACGTCTTTCACATGCCGCTGTCGAAGGTGCGCGTGCATGTGAACTTCGTCGGCGGCGCCTACGGCAGTAAATCGGGCGGCAAGATCGAGCCCCTGGTCGCGGCGCTGGCTCGCAAAGCCAAGCGGCCGGTGCGCGTGGTCACCTCGGTCGCTGAAGCGATGGCGACTTGCCGGCGCCATTCGCTCAAATGCAAGGTCAAAACCGGAGTTAAAAGGGATGGCACACTGGTGGCGAAGCAAGCCGAGATGTATCTCAACACCGGTGCTTACGCCGAGACCGGCCCGACGGTAACCGGGCGAACCTTGACGCGCATTCTCGGTCCCTATCGGTACCCGAATCTCAAAATCAATGCCTATTGCGTTTACACCAATACCGTTTCCGCCGCGTCGTTTCGCTCCATCGGCGGACCGCAAACGTCTTGGGCAACCGAGTCGCAGATGGATATCATTGCGCACAAACTGGGCATCGATCCGGTCGAGCTGCGGCGCAAGAATCTGGTCAAGAAAGATGAAGAGCTGCGCCCGGGCTATAAACCGCTCGATACCGACTTGGCCAAAGGCTTCAAATTGGTCACGGATAAGTTGGGCTGGGACGGACCGGTGTCGAAAGACGGCCATGGCCGCGGCTGCGGCTTTGGCACGACCGATCCCGGTGCGCCGCTGGCGTCGACTTCGACCGTGCATGTGCTTGCCGATGGTTCGGTTGTTTTTATGTGCGGCACTTCGGAGTTAGGCCAGGGCGCCAAGACGATCATGAGTCAAATCATCGCCGAGGAATTGCGCGTGCCACTCGACCGGGTGACGATTCGGCCCATCGACACGGCATTCACGCCGTTTGACCGCTCCACCGGATCGAGCCGCTCGACGACGGTGATGGGCAAGGCGGTCGAGTTGGCGGGCGGCGATGCACGCCGACAGATCGTCGAACTCGCGGTCG
>DASSGE010000087.1:0-2400 GCA_035693605.1 Binatia bacterium | reverse complement strand
CCGACAGTACGCAGCGCAGCGGTGTGTAGCGAGGACGGACGGCGATGCGTTTCATGTCGCGCTCGTGAGTGATTTCAATCAAGGAATCGATCCGCCCACGCGTCAAGCCAAGCAAACATCCAGCTTCAAGGGCGAATTGGTAATAATTGCAGACGCCGTCGTTAACGACGTGGTAGGTGCCGTACCGTCCAATCGCGCGGATCGCCATCACCCGCTCGATCAGGTCGTCGACAAATGTCGTGCTCGACCAGATATCGTCGATGGCGTGCACTTTGTTACCCGCTTTCAAATCACTGTGCACCGTGCAGAGAAAGCTATTCTTGCCGCTGCCGTAAACCCAGGAGGTGCGGACAATGAAACTGCGGGGGCATGAAGCCAACACCGCAGCTTCACCGGCAACTTTTGTCCTGCCGTAATTATTAACGGGTCGTGGATCGTCTTCGATCGTATAAGGCAAACGTCCCACCGGCTCGCCGGCAAATGCGTACTGTGTGCTGAAATGAACCATCTCGGCGCCGACTGCGCTCGCCGCTTGAGCCAAGAAGCCCGGCCCGTCGACATTGACGGCTTGAGCCCGGGCCGGATTGTTTTCCGAATCGTCGACCTGCAGCACCGCACAATTCACAATCAGCTGGGGTTTGCCGTCGGAGACACAGCGCTTCACGGCGTCGCGATGGGTGATATCGAGATCGCCGTGCGTGAGCGCCAGCACCTCGTGCTCACGCGCCAATCGCCGCGCCAAATGACTGCCGACCAGCCCCGCTGCGCCGGTGATTAAAATCTTCATCGCCGCCGACTCTAAAACGCCGGCAAAAAGTCATCAAGGGGTTAAGCGTGAACGTACTGGGTCTGAACTACTGGAACACTTGGAACGATTGAAACCTTGGAACGTATCTTAGAGCGCATAGCGCGAGAAGAACTCCCACATCTCCCGGTTGGCGTCGATGATATCGGTCGACGGTCCGAGGACGCGCTCCAAAACCTTCTGCTTGCCGCCCGGCCAAACATGACCTGCGCCGGTGAGTTTCCACAGCACAACCGCAGCGCCGTCGCGGCAGTTCGGATAAATATATTTGGTCGCGCCATGGCCGCGCGAAGTGCTGTCGGTACGCCGATCGGCGGCCATCGGCTCGGCAGCGCAGCCGTTACGCTCGGCCCAGCGCTTGATCATCTCGTCGATGTTGGGATGAAACACTTTATTCTTGGTAACTGGAAACGGCGGCCCAAGGCCGCCGGCGTAAAGCGCGCGCGGATCGTCGACGCTGTGAATATGCAGCACCGGCACAGGACGCGCCGATTTGACCATCGGCAGGACCATGCCGCCGGCCACCGGGGCAACCGCGGCGACGATGTCGCTCGCTTCAACCGCCAAGCGGTGCGCCATCATGCCGCCATTGGACATTCCGGTGGTGTAGATGCGCCGCCGGTCGATGGGAAGTTTCTCGGCGAGTCTTTCGATCAGTGCTCGCACGAAACCGACATCGTCGATTTTGTTGATCATCGAGTAAGCGCAGCATGTGCCGGCGTTCCAGGTGAGCAGCCGGCCGGACAGCCGGCCGGTGCCGTTGGGATAGACCGCAAGAAAATTTTCACTCTCCGCCAGAGCATCGAGCAGCGAGTATTCTTTTTGATTGGCGCCATGGCCACCGCCGCCGTGAAAATTAAGGACGACGGGCAACGCCGGGCGCTCCGCCGCTAGCCGCGGCACATGAACAATGGCGCTGCGCTCGCGCCCGCCATGGTTTAGCGTGATGGTATGATCGCCGGGAGTGACGGCGGACGAGAGCGACCAAGCGTTCGCGACGACGACAATGAGCAGCAGCGGCAGCAATAACAGCGTAGCGGCTAGGCTTTTCAGTTCTGCGCCGGTTTATCACGGATGATCTTCATGCCGCGGAAAGTAAACGGGGGGCAAAAGCCCCCCGTTTTATGATCTCGCAAGTTCGCGCGACTAATATTCGCGCCGCTGTTTAAGCTGTTCAAGCTCCTGGCGCTGGCGCAAGATTTCCTGCTCGTTGCGCTGGATCGCCAGATCCTGCTCGTTGCCCTGATTTTCCCGACCCTGCAACTGGTCACCGATCAATCCACCCGCGCCGGCGCCGAGCACCGTGCCGATCATCGCGCCAGCCAAAGGCTTGCGCACTGCGGTGCCGATCAAACCGCCGGCGGTCGCGCCGCCCAAGGCGCCGATGCCGATGCCCTTTTCACGCGTAGTGATGGCGCCGCCCGCGCAGCCCGCTGCCAAGGTGGCCACCAGCGCCAAACTTGCCAACGATTTGATAGTGTTTTTCATGGGATCGCCTCCTTGATGATTTAGACGGACGGGGGGTCGAATTGTTTACTGCGCAACTGAGTGAATTAAATCCGTCAGGCGCGCGTTTCACAGCACAGCCGCGTGTT
>DASSGE010000086.1:0-3729 GCA_035693605.1 Binatia bacterium | reverse complement strand
AGATCTCTACGCGTCGGGTGAGTAATCGCAATTCGATCAACTTAGCATAGTGCAGTCCAATGAAGGGCGTCAAGAAGTTGCCCCATTTATAATGCACCAACAATTCCAGGCCGTCAAAGTTTCGAAACATTCTTCTGCTGATTTCCTCACAGTGACGGTCTACCGCGTTATACGGAACAAGCTTGACCACCTGTTCGGATCCCTCTGCACCGAGCAATCATTTTATAACTCGTCGGCTACCGAGACGTTAATTTCCATAAAGTTTCTTTATGAAGCCGCTGTCCTCGATCTCCTTGAGGATCGATGGGTCGATGAAGTCGTTGGGGTTGAGACTCTTCATCTGCGGACGAGTCTTGGCGAGTTGATCGATGATGGTCTGGATGCCGTCGCGGTCGGGGTACGGAACTCGGCGGATCAGGCGCTGCGACATCTCGTCATAGGAGACTTGAACCAGAGATAAATCGTCGAGTCGCGTGTATTTTTTTAAAACGTTGAGCGCCACCTCTTTGTTGGTCTTGAAGACATAAATGCCTTCGAGATAAGCTTTCATGAACCGAACGACGACATCCCGATTGGCGCGAATATAGCTCTTGCGCACACCGAAGCCATGCATCGTGTAAGGCACGCCGAGCTGGCTCAAATCGGAAATCAAAATCGAGCCGGCACGCATGGCCACCGTGGAAAAAGGTTCCGATAGGATCGCCGCATCGACGGATTTGTGTTGCAAGGCCAGGACCGATTCCGGCTCGCCGCCCACCTGGATCAGGGCGACGTCTTTGTCGGGTACGAGGCCCCAGTGTGTGAGTGCATAGCGAATCGAAAAATCACTGGCGCCGCCGAGCCGGGAAATAGCAACTTTTTTGCCCTTCAAATTTTCCGGCTTTTTGATCTCCGGGCTTCCCAGGACCTTGAAGGCAAACGTATTGAGCGTCGCCGTCAGGCCGACAAAATCGGCGCCGGTCGCATTGGCGTTGATATTGGCGACACCACCACTGGTGATGAACTGAATTTCGCCTGCCAACGCTGCCTGAATCGCCCGCGAGCTTACCGGAACAAAAAGCACTTCAACGTCCAGGCCATGTTTGCGCGGCAGCTCGAGCTCTTTCATGATGTAGACCGGATCGAACTGAATGCCTATGGAAGTATAGGCGGCGCGCGCTTTGGGGAGGCTCTGTCCTCGCGCCGGAATCACGCAAGCGATAACCAAGGCAAAACAAATAAGCCAATTTTTAATACTCCACATGATTCCTCCGTTCGTACGCGGACCCGCTTATTTCTTTTTGCCGTATAGGCCGTCGATATAGCCGCTCTTGTCGAACTCTTCGACAAAGCGCGCGTCGATGAAATCCTGCGGTTTGGCCGCTTTCGCTTTGGGATCTTTTAGACCCAGTTGGTCGAGGATGGTCTTGATGCCTTCGACGCTGGGATATTGCTTCGCCGGCAATTTCTTTTCATCGATTGAGCTTTCATAGGTCCGTTGTAGGAGTTCTTTGTCTTCCAAACGGAGATACTTGGCGGCGACTTTTAGTCCGAAAGCGCGATCGGTTTTGAGCCGATGCACGGCTTCGATGTAAGACTTGACGAAGTTGCGCACCACGTCGGGGTGTTCGCGCATATACTTTCTGGTCGTCACCCCACCCTGATGTTGATACGCGAGACCCAGCGCGGCGACATCGGCCAACACGGTGAAGCCTTTTTTTTGCGCCAAGAACATCGCCGGGGGCACCAGGGTACTACCGGACACCCGCCGCGCCTCGAGCGCGGCCAAACGTTCCGGAGTGCTACCCGTTTGCACAATGGTCACGTCTTTTCCAGGGTTGAGTCCCAGACGCGCCAGAGCGTAGCGCGCGACGAAATCAGCGGCGCCGCCAAAGCGAGCTACCGCCACGGTGCCGCCTTTGAGCTGTTCGGCGGTTTTGATTTCCGGCTGGGTCATCAGCCAGTAATCGAGCGTTGTGATACCACCGACGACGTAAATCGGTTCCGCGCCTGCGAGCCCGGCGCTCACGATACCCGGGCCGGAGGCCTGAATCATCGGTGTATCGCCCGCGATCATGGCGGTTACCGAGGTTGTCCCGCCCGAGAAGTATATCGGCTGTGCGTCGAGATTGTTCTTGGCAAAGATGCCGGCATCGCGCGCCACCCAGATGACCAGTTGGTCGGCACTGATACCGCTGTAACCGATCGCTACTTTGGCCGGTTGCGCATGGACAACCGAAGCGACAGCAAGCAAGGCCCAAGCGAAAGCGGCTATCACGAATCTATTTTTCAATGGGGACTCCGATTCGAGTGTTGGTCATTGAGGAGCATCTATTTCCGGCGAAACAAATCATCCGACATCCGCGAGGCCACCCCTTCTCGTTTGAGCGTCTCCTCATACTCCGCCCGGATAAACGGATCTTCTTCGTCGTAGGGAATCGCCGTACCGCCGTCGCGGACGTCGATGGCGCCCTCGTCGATGGCTTTTTCGCCTGGCCGGCCCGGTTGCTGGGCGCGGTGATTGTTCGGCCCGTACCAACCCAACAGTCGCATCGGTTCTTTGCTCACGCCAAAGTGCGCATGGAACCAATCGCCGCTCATCGGCGCGGCGCTCACCATGCCGACGTGGTCATAATCCTGCCGAATGATCTTGTCGCGGTGGCCATCTTTCCATGGCGTCAGACCGTATTTTACCGGCCAGGTGTAGGTGTAGCCTTTGCCCTTGATGCAGACCAGGACCGCGGCCGACGCGTGCGCGTGGGCTTTGGAGTAGCGGCCGTTCTCGTGCTCGCCGATGAACTGATAAAAAACATTCTCGGTCATGCGCGGCTCCATGCGCCGGTAACCAGGCGAACGGCGATTATCCAACTGCAACTCGCTGTTGAAAACATCGGGAATCAGATTGGTCCGACTCATGGCCAGGCCGCGCAGTGGATCGGGCACCACTTGATCGTTCGGCTTGAAGAAATCTTCGGCATCGCTGTAACGGTCTTTGAAAACGTAGGGGCAGTTGAAGATAAAGTCGCTATTGCGCACCAGATTGATCATATTCGGCGCCGTGGTCGCCGCCAGCAGCACCGCCTGTGTCGATCGCGCATTGATCACCCTGTGCCAGGCGTTCATCGGGATCGAAAACAGCGAGCCGGTCTGCCACTCGAACTGATGCTTGCGCGCCGCGCCGTCGACCCAGACCTCGGTGGTGCCGCGGCCTTCGACCACTAAATAGATCTCCTCGTACATGTGGCGCTCGGCCTTGAGCCCATCGGCACCGGGAATTTCGATAACGTAGCAACCCCACAAACCTTCCGTGCCATAGAGCTGAACGAACGTGCCGCGGCCACCGAGCCTCTTCCACGGTTTGAAGGGCAGTTCCTGCACGCGCTGCACGCCGATGCCGCGGTAAATCGGCACGCCCTCGTTTTCCATGAAATTGTCGTAAGGCGAGTTGGGCCGATTCCAGCTGCCGATGCCCGCGTTCTGTCCCTTGTCGGGTTCCTGCCACTCGGTCGGATTCAAAGTTTCTTGCGCCATTAAATTCTCCTGCCGTATATGAGGTTAATGTTTCCTTCAGAGCCGATTCACGTTTCACGCACTCGGGTGACTCTCTAATTCGTCATGCCGTCCCATGCCGGCATCCAGGTTTTTTTTTGGTGAAATCCAAGTGCAACTCGCGACCTCTTTAGCCTTCAAACATGCTGCATTCTCTTTTTCTTAAATACTCTTCTCCTTTAAAATCACTTATTAAAACCG
>DASSGE010000085.1:0-3334 GCA_035693605.1 Binatia bacterium | reverse complement strand
GTTGCCGGCACAGGTCGGGCTTTTGGCTTGGCGGTAACTCATCAAGCAGATCCTCCTCTTTACGCATCTTGGCGATGACGCGCCGAGCAAGCGTAATTTCGTTTACGGACTTGAGTTGTTTTCTCAGTTTATTAAGCGCTTCGAACAGCTGCGCCGCGCCGCCCAAATATTCTAACGCGTCGTCAGTTAATTTTGACATGGCATCTCCTATCTCGCAGCACGAAACAGCGCTGAGGATCGTCGGCCCGATCCAGCGCAGTACCGGCAAATGGCATATCCGGCCTTTTATACATTGCCATTTTCGAGAAAATCAAAATTAAACCGCTTGAACGCTCAGCGCAAACTCTGACGCTCGGTTGCCCAGGCGCTTTCGAAAGCGCTATAGTCGACTCATGGAAAAGCTCATTCCCATTGATCTCGCTGGCATCATCGAAAATGTCAAACGCGAAGGTAAGACGCGACGCGTTTTGTGGCAGGACTCGGAGTCGATTGCTTTCTTGAGCAGCGGGCGCAAAGAGCGCTGGGATTTTCATATCGATCCGGCGGATGAAGTTACCCTGCAGCTAACCGGCGTGCAACATCTGGTTTACCGCGATGAAAACAACCAGGAACATAGCGCCGACATCAAAGCCGGACAGATCTTGCTCTGCCCGGCCGGTGTGCCGCATTCTCCGCGGCTGGAAGCGGATTCTTGGTTCATTGTATTCGAGCGCAAACGCAAAGCCGGCGAGATCGATTATTTCAAATGGTTTTGCAACCACTGTGGTGAGAAAGTGTACGAGACCTCCGCCGAAGTCGGCGACTATCGCGCCGATCCAGTGGGTCAAGTCTATCAAACGTTTTCCAGCGACGAAAAACTACGGACATGCAAAAACTGCGGCACGGTAGTGCCAGCGCCGCCAAAATGAAATCGGCATTCGCGACGAAGGCGACGAAGTTTCAGAATCGGGAATTGCGCCGAAAGGACACTAAGAAAGGTACAAAAATTATCAGCTATCGGCAGCGGTTTAATTCAAGCCTCGCGCCGCATGCCTCACGCCCATTTTTATGAATGACTACGTCGAACAACTGACGCGACTCGCCAATGCTTATGCCGGCGCCGAAGGCGAAGTCATCGCGGCGTTCTTCGCCAAGCCACGCGAGCGCAAAGACCATCTGCGGTGGCTCAAAGCGCAAGGGTTCAAAGAATATTCTGCGATCAAGCCGATTCTCGACGCGCTGACTGCGCTCTATCCAAAGATCGACAGAGGCATTGACCGACATGATTATGCCGAACTGACGGAGAAGCTCGCCGACGAGACCAAGCATGCGCGTTTAGTGATGGATCTCGTGCAAGAAATCAGCGGCCGAAAGACCGAGCCGCGGGATCTCACTTGGCTGCCTGAGGACCGCAAGCTCGCCATCGTGCGCGCCAAATATTCCACGAGCTACGCGACATTGCTGCACGGCGCCGGCAAGGTGACTTCCAGAGAGATCAAGCGCAAAGACGAAGATCTCGAGCGCGCTGCGATCACACTGACGGAGGGCGGCGGCGGCGCGCTTTATTTGGTTTGCAGCAAACTCAAGAAGAGTGGCATCCAAGGCAAGATCGCCCGCGCGTTCCATGAAATATTGCTCGATGAAGTCGAGCACAAAGACAGTGGCGCCCGCGCTCTCGGCGAGCAGGTCAAGAACGGCGCCGACTGGCAACGCGCCGCCGAGATTATCGTCGCCGTGTGCGGCCAGCGGCTGCGCATGCGCAACGAGCAGTTTGGATTTCCCTTGAACACATCGCAGTTGGCGGAGTTAGACCGGCGCGCCCAAGCCGTGTTCAATGGCAGAAAATGATCACTGTCATTTTAGCGTTTCTGGTATACTTTACGTCTGTCGCCGATGCGGCAGTGCTCGATCTGCCGCCGCTGAAAACCACCATCAGCGATTTTGCCGGCATTTTTCCGCCTGCAAGTCTCGAAGAACTTGAACATCGCCTGCACAGGTTCAGCACCGAAACCGCCACCCATGTCGCGATTTTGACCGTCAAAAGCCTAGATGGCGCCTCCATGGCAGCGCTGGCGCAGGACGCTTTCTATCGTTTACCGTTGAGCGAGAGCGAGCGCAGCAAGACCGTTCTGGTAGTTATCGCGCGGGCCGAGCTTGAGGTCGGTCTTTACGCCGGTACACAACTGCGACCATTGCTGCCCCAGCCGGCAACCAGCGAAAAACTGCACGAGCAGGTGGCGCTCTATATCAACGGTCTCAGGCCCGACCTCGGCATCCATGGCGCGGTGCACTATCTTTTCCGCGTGCTGCGCGGCGACGCGCGCGTTGGCACCCCGAGCGCTGATGACAAGCTCGAAGAGATGTCGTTGCACGGCGGCGGCGCAGCACCGATCTTCGCGATTATTCTCGCGCCCTTTTTAGCTTTTTTCGTCGGCAGCCTTTGGGGTGTCTATGCAACGCAGTATGGAGTACAGCGCTGGCCCCGGCTCGCCATGGGAGCGATTTTCGGCGGCGGCACGGCCAAAGCGGTTATTAGCCTTACGTCATTTATCGGCGGTTCGAGCATTGAACTTTGGTATTTTATTATGGCACTGGCGATACCTCTCAGTGTGCTCGGCAGCTGCACGGAATTCTGGATGTCGGGCGATTGGCGTGGCATACCGCGCGAAAAGGGCCCGCGGCGAAAACCCGAAGACAACATGGGCATTTGAACGTCAAGGCAACTCGATTGGCAACGACGGCTAATTCGAGACGTCCCGTGAAAGCAGGTTCATCGCTGCAGGGACTTCAATCAAGATCCGAGCTGTCGCTAGTACGGATTGCAACTCTTGGTCTATTTTTAGAGAAACATCGTCGTCGACTCGTAAGAACGACGGAAAATCGATGGCAATCGAAGCCGCGATAAACCTTGATCACTTATCTCAGCGAACTCTGCTGTCACGCCGCCAGTTATTACGCGCCGGAGTGGGCGGCGCTGCGCTGGCACTGATGGGAGAACGCGCGATGGGGCAATCGATCCTCCGTAAACCGATCCCGCGCAGCGGCGAGTTACTACCGGTCGTTGGTCTCGGCACCTGGCAAACCTTCGACGTCGGCACGGGTTCGAGCGAGCGTGCGCCGTTGAAAGAAGTCCTGCGCGAGTTTGTTCAGCGTAGCGGCTGCGTCATCGACTCTTCACCGATGTACGGCCGGTCGGAAACCGTCGTCGGCGAGATCGCTGCCGAACTTGGTGTTCACAAGCAGCTGTTCGTCGCGACCAAGGTCTGGACCAGCGGGCGCGACGCGGGCATGCGCCAAATGGAGGAATCGATCCGCCGGCTGCGCGTGCAGAAACTCGACCTCATGCAGGTGCATA